>NZ_JARWLA010000018.1:0-134336 GCF_047445805.1 Rhizobium sp. BR 314
GTGTCGATCGGCCGCGATGTGGAAAGCCAGGTACTGGCACGCGCCATCCATGCGCATATCCATTTCCGCACCTTCCTCAACGGCAACCGCACCGTCGTCTTCCCGGCAAGCCCAGGCTCCTACGCTTCCGAGCGGATGGGGTAAGGCGCAGCCGCCATCCCTTTTCTTTTCGCTTCGAAGCCCGATTTGATATTGCTGATATCGAATCGGGCCAGGGCAAGGAAAAGACATGCCATTCTATCGTGACGGAACGCTGCTGCTGACGGCGCTTCTTTTGGGTGCTCCAGCGGTGCATGCCGCGACTGCCGAGCAGGATCCCAGGAAGATCGATCTTGCCAAGCTGATCGAATGCACGACCTACGACGTGCCAAGCTACAATGAATTCGGCATGTGGCTGACTGGGCCTGAAAGCGCCGCCGCCATGAAACAATTCGGCATCACCGAGCTGCCGTCGAACAATCCTCTTCTCAGGGAATTCCAGCTGGCCGCACCGATCCGCGTCTTCGGGCGCGAAACGAGCCGGATCGCATTTGCCTCCTCCGGCCCCTTGGCGGTACTCGACGAAGCCGATCCACACGCACTTGCCAAAGCGCTCGGCGTGACAGCGACGGTCGACCAACCGAACAAGTTCCTCGGCGCCAAGGAAATCCTGTCGACCCGGGAGCAGCTCGAAAACTCCGATACCGTTCTCCACACAGTCATCTCCCTCAATGTCTCCACAGACGACAGCCATCCCGGCAAGACGCTCGCCGGCTGCAGCTATGCGATCGAAGTCGAGTAGCTGCAGCCGGGAGCGGGACGGCGATGCTAACCAACGTTTTAGCTGGAGGCTCGGCTTTCATCCTCTAATTTAAATGCGGATTCGTACTTCAGGTGCACCGAACGTAAAATCATAGCGATCTAGCCGTATGTGATCTGCGGCCTATCTTCTCCCAAATTGCACAACGACCCTATCTGTTTTGGGTAATTTTCTTTAGGGTGGAATGGTTTAGTGTCGACGCAAGTGAACCATCCGGGGGATGCAATGGCCGACGCCACGCTCGTAAATCGTATGCAACTGCCAAGACCGGACATAACGCCGGAGGACGCGGCCGAAATTCTGCAGACGCATTACGGCCTGAGCGGAACCTTGACCGAGCTCGGCAGCCAACAGGACCGCAATTATCGCATCGATGCAGGCGACAACGCCTATGTGTTGAAGATCTGCCACGCCGAGTATGAGCTGATCGAGCTTGAGGCACAGAACGCCGCCATCCGCCACCTGCACGCAAAGCCGGATGCGCCGCGCATACCCGAGGTCGTGCCATCCCTGAGCGGTCGTGATATCCTCACCATCACCATCCGCGAACAGGACTACCTCATTCGGCTGCTCGGCTTTCTTCCCGGCCGGACGCTCACGCAGCGCAAGCATCTGCCGCCGGCTGCGGCCGCTGGTCTTGGCGCGCTTTCTGCCCGGCTTGCCCGAGACCTTGCCGATTTCGACCATCCCGGTCTGCATCGGAACCTGCAATGGGACCTGCGCAGAGCCGGCCCGGTCGCCGTGCAGCTGCTGTCGACCATAACGGACCATGAGGCGCGCGACCGCATCGCCAAGGCGATGGTGGCCGCCGTCAAGCGCATCCAGCCGCTCGCAAGCACCTTGCGCGTGCAGCCCGTGCACCACGACGTCACCGACGATAACGTCGTCAGCCATCCCGATGCGCACGGGCAGCAGGTACCCGATGGCGTGATCGATTTCGGCGATATCATCCAGGGCTGGCTGGTGGGCGATCTCGCAGTCACTTGCGCCTCACTGCTGCATCACGCGGATGGCAACCCCTTCTACATCCTTCCGGCGATCAAGGCCTATCATGCCGTCTATCCGCTGGAAGAGGCCGAAGCCAAGGCATTGTGGCCGTTGATCGTCGCACGAGCGGTCATCCTGGCCGCGAGCAGCGAACAGCAGCTCGCCGTCGACCCAGACAACGAATATGTGCGCGGCAATCTCGATTTCGAGCGACAGATCTTCGATGTCGCGACCGGTGCGCAGCCGGATGTGATGGAAGCGGCAATCCTGCGGATGATCGGCTTCGACGTCGCCCCAATCGTAACGGACGGTTGGGCGCCGCTTCTGCCCGATATCGATCAGCAACAGATCGCAGCCGTCGATCTTTCCACGACGGGACCGGATTTCGTCGATGGCAACTGGCAGAAGCCCGACATGGATTGGCGGCTGCTCGCGCAGGTAGCCATCGCCTCCGGTGCCGCGGCAACGCGCTACGGCGAATTCCGCTTATCTCTCGCCACGCCGCTGAGCATGGCGGCGCCGCAGAATTTCGCCTTGCACAACGATGTGTGCCTGCCGTCCGGCTCAATGGTCGTTGCTCCTTTTTCTGGGCTACTGCAGCAGCAGGGGCACCATCTCGTCCTGGTGGGCGAAGACGTCAGCCTGCATCTGGACGGCCTCGAGAGCGCACTTGAAGATGGCGCGGCGGTAGAACAGGGCGCCACGATCGGCACGGTGGGCAGCGAGGGATCGGCGATCGGCGGCTTGCGCATTCAGCTCTGCCGCGTGCCAGGCCTCGTGCCGCCGCTCTTTGCGACGGCAGATCAGGCGGACGGATGGTCGGCCGTCTGCCCCTCACCTGCCGCCCTTCTCAACGCCAACTGCGAGGCGCGGCGGACGGATGCCTCCACGCTGCTTTCCTTGCGCCATGCGCGCTTCGCCAAGCCGCAGAAGCACTATTACGAGATGCCGCCGCAGATCGAACGCGGATGGCGCGAATTTCTGTTCGACATGCAGGGGCGTTGCTACCTCGACATGGTCAACAACGTCACCATGCTGGGCCACGCCCATCCGCGGCTGACTGCTGCCGTCGCGCATCAATGGTCACTGCTCAACACCAATTCCCGTTTCCATTATTCTGTGGTCGCGGAGTTTTCGGAACGGCTGGCCATGTTGGCGCCTGATGGACTCGACAGCGTCTTCCTCGTCAATAGCGGCTCGGAGGCCAACGATCTCGCCATCCGGCTTGCCTGGGCGCATACGGGCAAAAGGAACATGCTCTGCCTGCTGGAGGCATATCACGGCTGGACGGTCGCGAGCGACGCGGTTTCGACCTCGATTGCCGACAACCCGCAGGCACTGACGACGCGCCCCGACTGGGTCCATCCGGTCATTTCGCCCAATACCTATCGCGGCCCATTCCGCGGTCCCGATTCGGCAGCCGATTACCTGGTTGATGTCACGGAGAAGTTGCAGGCGATCGATGAGAAAGGCGATGGCATCGCGGGTTTCATCACAGAGCCGGTCTACGGCAATGCCGGCGGCATCACCCTGCCCCACGGCTATCTGGCCGGCGCATTCGGTGCCGTGCGCCAGCGCGGCGGCCTCTGTATCGCAGACGAGGTGCAGGTGGGCTACGGCCGGCTCGGCGAACACTTCTGGGGTTTCGAGACGCAGGGTGTTGTGCCCGACATCATCACCGTCGCCAAAGGAATGGGCAACGGCCATCCGCTCGGCGCCGTCATCACCCGCCGCGAGATCGCCGAATCGCTCGAACGAGAAGGCTATTTCTTCTCGTCGGCCGGTGGAAGCCCGGTGAGCTGTGTGGTCGGCCTCACGGTTCTCGACGTCATCAAGGACGAGAATCTGCAGGACAATGCCCGCGTGGTGGGCGATCGGTTGAAGGCCGGATTGATTGCCCTGATGGATCGCTTCCCGCTGATCGGCGCGGTGCACGGCACAGGCCTCTATCTCGGCGTGGAATTCGTCCGCGACCGCGAGGCATTGACGCCAGCCACCGAGGAAACGGCCGCGATCTGCGAGCGCCTGCTCGATCTCGGGGTCATCATGCAGCCGACCGGCGATCACTTGAACGTGTTGAAAATAAAGCCGCCGCTCTGCCTTGCGCCCGAGAGCGCCGATTTCTTCGTGGAAGCCCTGGAAAAGGTGCTTGCGGACGGATTCTGATGCGCCCGCCGCACCATTAACCATTGAGGTGATTTAGCGGCGAGCGAATTTTAGTGCCGTCCGGGCATTGCCGAATCTGCTCGCAGTTCCTATTTGTCTGTCGGTGTTCGGCAAGCCGTTGCGACACGGGAGATGGCAGGAAAGTGAACGACAACCTTCCTCGCATTTAACCAGGAACGGAATTTTATTTTACCGATCGCCGACATTTTGACATCTTTAGGAATATGTTTCTGGGGATGAAATTGTTATTGTCCACTAATATAATAGACAATAACACACTATCCGCCGAGCTCCTTTCCGGAGCCCCATCAAGTGCAACGCCAACTAGGGACACGACATGCTGAATACTAAAGTCATCGCTTCGATCCTTGGGCGGTCTGTGCTTGGCAATGACCGCTCGGGCACGCTCTCCCGCCCGTGCTGTCGAATGTGACGTTCGTCCTCTTACCGGATTCAAACAGTCAATTCGCCATGTCTGCACCGATAGCGGTGCGGAGGGAGTCTATTTATGAAGAAGCAAGTTATCGAATACGCCGGCATTCCCGTCGGCATCGTCGTTCCCGATCAGGATCGGCTCAAGTTTATCGCTGTGAAGTATCACGTCCATGATCTGGACGAGCAGCGTTTCAGAAACGCAGACGAAGTGAAGCTTGCGATCCGCGATCTTCTTTCACGGCAGCAGGCACAACCGATCCATGTTTGATGGACCGGTTAACCTACGTTCTTACCCAATCCAGTCGCCAGCCCTCACCCTTTGATAGAATCAGGGTGGGGGCTTTTTCTTTGGCAAAGCCCTCACGTAAATTCGTCGGTCTTCTATGCTCATGCCATCCCATTGCGGCGCCTGGCGCCGCAGCGTCGAACTATCGCGTTCTGCCATAACGGCACTGTCCTCGAACAAACCCGTCTTGTCTTTTGAATCTCTTTGCGGTCCTATCGCCATGACGACCTCGCGTTGCAAACGGCGAAGGATTTTTCATTGGCTGCCCATCTCAACCTCCTGACCGATGTCGAAGGCGTCGCGGTCGGTCACTCTACCGATCTTGCGCTCGGCTCGGGCGTTACCGTCATCATCTTCGATGAGCCGGCGGTTGCATCCGGCACCGTTCTCGGCGGCGCGCCCGGTGGACGGGACACATCATTGCTGGATCCCGCAATGACGGTCGGCACGGTGGATGCTCTCGTGCTTTCGGGCGGATCGGCCTTCGGGCTCGATGCCGCAGGTGGCGTGCAGGCGGGCTTGCGGGAGATCGGTCGCGGCCTCAAGGTCGGCGATGCGCTGGTACCGATCGTGCCGCAAGCTATCCTCTTCGATCTCATCAACGGCGGCAACAAGGATTGGGGGCTGCACTCGCCCTATCGCGATCTCGGCTATGCCGCCTTCAAAGCGGCGAGCAAGGGCTCCTTCGCGCTCGGCACGACCGGCGCTGGTACGGGCGCGACGACAGCGACAGTAAGAGGCGGCCTCGGCTCGGCAAGTGCGGTCAGCAGCAAGGGATACAGGATCGCGGCCATCGTCGCCGTCAATGCGCTCGGCTCCGCCACCATCGGCGACGGGCCACATTTCTGGGCGGCTCCTTTCGAGGAGAGTGGCGAGTTTGGCGGCCTCGGCATGCCGCAAGCCATCGATTCGCGCCTGCGACTGAAGGGCACGAACATCACCGCCACAACCATCGGTGCCGTCGTCACCGACGCGCAGCTGACCAAGGCCGAAGCGCATCGGCTGTCCATCTGCGCTCACGATGGCCTAGCCCGGGCGCTTTTGCCGACGCACCTGCCGCTCGACGGCGACACCGTCTTTGCCGCCTCCACCGCCAAGCACCCCCGCGCGGACATGTCGAGCTTCATGGAACTCTGCCATCTGGCGACCATCGTCATGGCGCGCGCCATCGCCCGTGGCGTCTACGAAGCAACGGCGCTGCCGATCGGGGGGACACAAGCCGCATGGCGGGATCGATTCAGCGGATTTTCAAGGCCCTGATCGCACATGCACAAATATTCAGAATTGTGTGTGCGACTGCGAGATGACACTATCGTGAAAAACACCGCGTGCCGGAGGTAAGCGGCAAAGCAAGGGAACAAGGATGACGAAATTTTCACGCCCGAACCTTGGCGATATCGCGCGCAGGCTTGCCTTCGGTACCGCGCTTTCGACCGGCCTACTCATGATGGGCCTGACGCAGGCGCAAGCTGCAAAGACGGCGCTCAATCTCGGCATGAGCGTCGAACCCACAGGCCTAGATCCCACGATCGCCGCGCCGGTAGCAATCGGCCAAGTGACCTGGCAAAATATCTTCGAAGGACTGGTTGCCATCGACGAAAGCGGCAAGATCGTGCCGCAGCTTGCCAAGAGCTGGGAAATTTCGCCCGATGGCCTCACCTATACGTTCAAGCTGCAAAGCGGCGTGAAATTCCACGATGGCCAGACCTTCGATTCCACCACCGCCAAGTTCACGCTCGATCGCGCCCGCGGCGCCGATTCCGTCAATCCGCAGAAGCGTTTCTTTGCGACTATCGTCTCGATCGACACGCCGGATGCCGAAACGCTGGTGCTGCATCTTTCTTCACCGACCGGCAGCCTGCTTTATTGGCTCGGCTGGCCGAGCTCCGTCATGGTCGGGCCGAAATCCTCCGCCAACGATAAGACGACTCCCGTCGGCACCGGCCCGTTCAAGTTCTCTGTCTGGGCCAAAGGCGACCATGTCGACCTGATGAAGAACCCGGATTATTGGAACAAGTCGGTCGACGTAAAGCTTGAGAAGGTAACCTTCCGCTTCATTTCCGATCCGCAGGCAGAGGCAGCGGCGCTCAAGGCCGGCGATGTCGACGCTTTTCCGGAGTTCGCGGCGCCTGAACTCATGAATTCCTTCGAGGGCGATGCAAGGCTCACGACCAAGATCGGCAATACCGAGCTCAAGGTCGTGGCCGGCATGAACAACACCCGCAAGCCCTTCGACGACAAGCGCGTGCGCCAGGCCCTGATGATGGCGCTCGATCGCAAGACGATCATCGAGGGCGCGTGGTCCGGCCTCGGAACCGCCATCGGCAGCCACTACACACCGAACGACCCCGGCTACAAGGATCTGACCGGCACGCTACCCTACGATGCCGCCAAGGCGAGGGCACTGCTTGCCGAAGCCGGCTATCCAAATGGTTTCACCTTCACCATCAAGACGCCGCAGATGGCCTATGCGCCACGTAGCGCACAAGTGATGCAGGCGATGTTTGCCGATATCGGCGTGACGATGAATATCGACCCGACGGAATTCCCAGCCAAGTGGGTGCAGGACGTGTTTACCGGCCGCAACTACGACATGACCATCGTCGCCCATGCCGAGCCGATGGATATCGATATCTATTCGCGCGACCCCTATTACTTCAACTACAAGAATTCTGCCTTCAACGAGCTGATCAAGAAGATCCAGCTCACCGCCGACGTATCCGAGCAGAACAAGCTCTATGGTGAGGCGCAGAGCATTCTCGCGGAGGATGTGCCGGCCCTCTTTCTTTTCGTCATGCCGAAGCTTGGTGTCTGGGACAAGAAGCTCAGGGGTCTTTGGGAGAACGAGCCTATCCCCTCGAACGTGCTGACCAACGTATCCTGGGAGGGTTGATCGCTTCTGCGCGACGATGCCGACGGGCGGCCCCAAGCCGCCCGCCGTCGAGGTTCACGAGGCCGGCACGATCGGCCATGGACATGCTATGATCGTATTGCTCACCCGCCGGATTTTCGGACTGATCCTGACGCTGCTCGCGGTCTCGCTGCTGGTCTTTGCCGTCATGGCGCTGCTACCGGGCGATCCGGCTGCGATCACGCTCGGCACTTCCGCGACACCAGAAACGCTGGCAGCCCTTCGGCATGATATGGGCCTCGATCAACCGCTGATCATCCGCTACGGCCAATGGCTTGCCGGCGCACTGACAGGCGATCTCGGCAAATCCTATACGTACGGCGTGCCAGTCGCCGGCCTGATCGTCGAGCGGCTTGCCGTCACCCTGCCGCTTGCCGCCCTTGCCATTCTGCTGTCCGTTCTTATCGCCGTGCCCCTCGGTGTCTCGGCGGCCGCCAGGCGCGGCGGCGTCTTCGATATCACAGCAACGCTGTTTTCGCAGATGGGCATTGCCGTGCCGGGCTTCTGGATCGGCCTCTTGCTGGTCCTTCTGTTTGCTACTTCCCTTGGCTGGATGCCGGCCGGCGGCTTTCCCAGTTGGGGCAATGGTGTGGGGCCGGCATTGAAATCGCTTGTGCTGCCCGCCGTCGCACTTGCGCTGCCGCAGGCCGCAGTCCTGACCCGGGTCACACGCTCTGCGGTGCTCGACACGCTGCATGAGGATTTTACCCGTACGGCGACTGCCAAGGGCCTGTCGCGCAACCGCGTGCTCTGGGGACATGTGGTGCCGAATGCGCTGGTACCTGTGCTCACCATCCTGGGGTTGCAATTCACCTTTCTGGTCGCCGGCGCGGTGTTGATCGAGAACGTCTTCACCCTGCCCGGCCTTGGCCGCCTCGCCTATCAGGCGCTCAGCCAGCGCGATGTCATCGTACTTCAGGATGTCGTGCTGTTCTTCGCCGGTCTTGTGATCATCGTGAACTTCCTGGTGGACCTTTCCTACCTCGCCGTTGATCCCCGATTGCGAGCGGGAGGCGCAAAATGAGCCTCGCCGAGAGCAAGATCGCCGCACGCCCTTATCGCTCGCGTTTTCGCTCAATGCGGCGCGCGAACCTTATGGTCGGCGCGCTGATCATCCTCACGCTCGTCTGCATCGCCATCGTCTCTTTGTTCTGGACGCCGGTGCCGCCCGCAAAGATACAGATCACCCACAAGCTTCAGCCGCCCTTCGGCTTCGGACTGCTGGGTACGGATCAGCTCGGCCATGACGTTCTGTCGATGCTGATGGCGGGCTGCTGGAATTCGCTGTCGATCTCCGTTTCGGCCGTCGCGATCGGCGGAACAATCGGGACAATCATCGGCGTTGCTGCCGCCGCAGAACGCGGGCTGTTCGAGGCGCTGGTCATGCGGGCCTGCGACATGATCTTCGCGCTGCCGCCGATCCTCTCCGCGATGATCCTCGGCGCGTTTCTCGGCACCGGGCGCATGACGGCGATTATCGCCATCGCCGTCTTCATGGTGCCGGTCTTTGCCCGCGTGGCACTCGGCTCGGCGCTGCAGGCCTGGAGCCGGGATTATGTGCTGGCGGCGCGCGCCATCGGCAACACGCAGCTTGCCATCACAATGCGCCATGTCCTGCCGAACATCATGGGCAGCATCATCGTTCAGGCAACCATCCAGCTCGGTCTCGCCATCCTGACCGAGGCAGGGCTTGCCTTCCTGGGTCTCAGCGTGCCACCTCCTGCGCCGACCTGGGGCCGAATGCTGGCCGACGCGCAGACTTATTTCCACGTCGCGCCATGGCTCGCTCTTCTGCCGGGCGTTGCCATTGCGCTTTCCGTGCTCGGTTTCAACCTGCTCGGCGACGGGCTGCGCGATCTCCTCGACCCCCGCGAGGCGACGCGCTGATGCACAAAGAGAATGGATCATGAGCGAACCCACCGATCTTTCCATCCTAGACCTCAGGCGCAAGTTTGCCGACAAGAGCCTGTCTCCCAGCGATTATTGGCTGGCGCTGGAACAGCATATCGAGGCATGGGAGCCGATAATATCGGCGCTCTATGCCTATGACCCGGAGGATGCCCGCAGACAGGCGGCTGCCTCTACCGCGCGCTGGGCAAAGGGCGCACCGCTTGGGGCGCTGGACGGCATTCCGGTGACGCTGAAGGAGCTGATCGCAACCAAGGGCCAGCCGGTGCCGCTCGGCACGGCGGCCATCGAACTCATCCCCGCCGCAGAAGACGCGCCGATCGCCGCCCGCCTGCGCGAGGATGGCGCGGTGATTTTCGCCAAGACCACCTGCCCCGATTACGGCATGCTGTCCTCCGGTCTCTCCAGTTTTCACAAGCTCAGCCGCAATCCCTGGGACCCGAGCCAGAATCCGGGCGGCTCCAGCGCCGGCGCGTCGGCTGCGGCTGCGGCTGGCTATGGGCCGCTGCATATCGGCACCGACATCGGCGGCTCGGTGCGGCTGCCGGCGGGCTGGACCGGCATTTTCGGCTTCAAACCGAGCCATGGCCGCATCCCGGTCGATCCCTATTATGTCGGGCGATGCGCCGGACCCATGACCCGCAAGGTCGAGGATGCCGCCTTCTCGATGGCGACGCTGTCACGTCCCGACTGGCGCGATGGCACCAGCCTGCCGCCGAACGAGATCGACTGGATGGATCTCGACATCAACATTCGGGGCATGACGATCGGGTTGATGCTCGAGGCCGGCTGTGGCCTGCCCGTCGACGACGAGGTGCGCGACGCGGTTCTTGCCGCTGCCAAGCGCTTCGAAAAGGCAGGCGCGACCGTCGTCGATGTCGCACCGGTGCTGACGCGGCAGATGCTAGACGGCCTCGATGCCTTCTGGCGCGCGCGCTTCTGGGGTGACATTATGGGTTTGAGTGAGGAACGCCGCAACGCGATCCTGCCCTATATCCATAGCTGGGCGAAAGGTGGCGCTGATGTCAGCGGCGTCGACGCCGTGCGCGGCTTCAACCAGACGATCGAGATGCGCAAGAACTGCAGCAAGCTTTTCACCGAGGTCGACGCCGTGCTCTCGCCAACCAATCCGATCGTCTCCTACCCTGCCGAATGGGCTTCGCCCACCAACGATCCTGCCCGGCCTTTCGAGCATATCGCCTTCACGGTTCCGTGGAACATGTCTGAGCAGCCGGCGGCCTCGATCAATTGCGGCTTCTCCCGCTCCGGTATGCCGATCGGCCTGCAGATCGTCGGCCCGCGCTTCGGCGACATGCTGGTGCTACGTCTTTCCAAGGCTTTCGAGGATTGGACCGGTGGCGTGACGAACTGGCCGAAGCGTCCGGTCTGAGCGATGCCTTCCCCGACGTAAGCTAGTCTCGGGTGAGAGGCAGGGAGAGGCCGACCTTCACACGGTCCATGGCGACGAGCGACTTGAACTTCGTCACATTTGGATTGTCGTGGAAGAGGCGGCGGCTGAGTGCCTGGTACTCCGTCATGCTCGCCACCACCACGACAAGGACGAAATCCGCCTCACCGGTCACCTGGTAGCATTGCTGAACCTCCGGTGCCTGGAGGAAACTGCGCTTTATTGCACTGATAAGCTCGTAGCGTTCGTCGGCGATCTGGACTTCGACGATGATGGTGATCGGCAAAGCAACGGCTGTCGGATCGATAACGGCAATATTCGCCTCGATGACGCCATTTTCCTGCATGCGCTTGATACGTCTTTGCACGGCCGGCGCCGAGAGATGGATCAGTTCGCCGATCTGGCGCTGCGGAACAGTGCAGTCCTTTTGGAGGATCTCGAGAATAGCCACATCGAATTCGTCGAGATCGGCCGATTTGCGCATTTCAAAATATCCTTACCGCAAAGAGGAAACAAAATTGCACGGAAGCCTGCAAAATGGAGCCAAATACTCGTTTCCCATGTATTAGGTTTGCGCCACAAATTACCTGACTTGCAAAGGCAAAAGAATGTCACGCCCCGGCATCGATTACGATACGCACTCTCATGACTTTCGCGAAGAAGCGGAAGCAAGCCTTCCAGCCGTAGACAAGGCGACATCCGACGACTCGAAGGGATTTGTCTTAGGGTTGGTCGCGATGGTGCTGGCGGCGCTTGCGATGAGCATTTCGCCCAGCCTTGTGCGCCTCGCCGACGTCGGTCCTTTCGCCAGCGCCTTCTGGCGCGTCTTCCTGGCGCTGCCGATCCTTTGGGTCTGGATGCGCTATGCCGAGGCGGCAGAGCCCGCTGCACCTCGCGCCAGCTTTACCTTGGCAACGGTCCTTGCCGGGATGGCCTTCACCGGAGACCTGTTCTTCTGGCACATCTCCATCCTGCGGACCACGATTGCCAATGCGACCTTCTTCGCGACCATGGCGCCGCTATGGGTCGTCATCTTCGGCTGGCTGCTGCTGCGGCAGAGGGTGAGCCGTGCGACGCTCATTGGGCTTTTGGTGTGCCTCGCAGGCGGCACGGCACTCGTGGTGCAGAGCCTCGCATTCAACCCGAGCCGCGCGGTCGGGGATGGCCTTGCAGTTGTCACAGGCGCCTTCTTCGGCCTCTATTTCCTGGCCGTCGGCGCAGCGCGCGGCAGAACGAACGCCGCCCGCGTCACCTTCGAACTTAGCGTCATTACCTCGGCGCTGCTGTTCCTGGTCGCGATTTTCTTCGAGCCACGAATCTTGCCGCAGTCGATCTCCGGATGGGGCGTGCTGCTGGCGCTTGGCCTTATCAGCCATGCGGGCGGTCAGGGGCTGGTCTCGGTGGCGCTCGGAAGGCTGCCAACGGTTTTCTCGTCCCTGGTCATTTTCCTGGAAACGATCGCGGCAGCACTGTTTGCCTGGATCCTGTTCGGCGAAAACGTCACGCTGATCCAGGCACTAGGTGGCGTCGTCATCATCGCCGGCATCTGGATTTCCCGACCGCGCAGCGAGTGAAGGCGATTTCGCCGAAAAGGTATCGGCTCCAAGCCGCCTTATAGCGTGGCGGCGCCCTTCTGCGCGATATCGGCATGCAGGTCGTGCAGCGCCTTTTCGATAACGCGCAGATCGTCCTGAAGGCCATCATCGGCACTCATCGAACTCTCGCTGCCGGCGCGTTGCACACCCCGCGCTTCGCTCTGCAGCTCCAGCAGCTTGTCGATCTTGCCGCGCCTGCGCAAATGACCGTCACGCAGAATGTCTCGAACCGTTTTTTCCATAGCGGTGATGGGCATGTGTCTTCCTCCTCTCGACAGGTCATATCGATCAAGGGGATAACGGCTCAGACAGGGGACAGTTCCGAGCGATGCTCAGCCGGCAAGACGCCGGTAGCCGGTGGGATATTCGTAGAGCCAGCCGATGCGCTCCACGGCGGCTGCGAAATTTTCACGAGCAACGGTCATCGTATGGCCGTTGGCATGAACCATGGTCTCCGGGTCTTCCATGATCGCGACATGGCCCTTCCAGAAGACGAAATCGCCGCGCTTCAGCTCTTCGCGGTCAATGGGCTCGCCCAGGCCGGCCGCCTGCATGTCGGTATCGCGCGGAGCGGTGCGCCCCGTCATCAATAGCGCCAGCTGCACCAGCCCGGAGCAATCGATGCCGAGGCCGGAACGACCACCCCAGAGATAGGGCGTCTCGAGAAAACGCAGGGCGACATCGACATAATCGCCACCGGCGCCCTCACCGATCGGCTGGACATGTCTGGCGAAGATGGCGGTTCCATCGTCAAGGACGACGTAGTGATTGCCCCGCGCCTCGGCGGTGCCGACAACCCGCACGCGGCTCCCCATCGACAGCACGGCAGCATGCGGCTTGCGTAGTTCCGGCTCGGGATAGATGAAGGTGCGCTGCGGTACGACGATATGGGTCGCAGCGGCAGCCCCTTCCATGAGTGCCGTTTCGGGTAGATAGCCGACATAGCCGTCCGCGATCGCCTTGACCCAACACCAGTCGCCGCTGCGCTCGAAAACCAGCACTTCCTCGCCCATCAGCAGCTCTGTATCGATACCTGTGGCGAGATCCGGCTTCGGACGAAGTGCGACGACGGGAACCGAGACTGCTGCCATGCTTCCTTCGACGAAACGTTCGGCTTCAACCTTCCCTCTCAGAGAGGCTTCGGCAAGATCAGGTCTGAAAGCGTTTAGGCGACGGTCGAGCATCATGAAGCTATTCCCGAACTCACAGTTTGCGGCCATGCTCGATGACGAGATCGCCGAGTTTTTCCAGATAGAGCGCACCGGTGACCGTGCGCTTGATGATGACATTGCGGCGATCGCGCTCGTCGCGGACGCGGTCGACCAATCCCATCTCACCCATGGTGTCAAGCGCTCTGGTGATGACCGGCTTGGTGACGCCGAGCGTCGCGGCCAGTCCGCGCACGGTATGCGGCGGCGGCACGAGATAGATCTGCAGCAGGATCGCCGTCTGCCGCAGCGTCAAATCATGATCCTCGCGGCGCACCTGAGCGAGCGTCACGCCATGCCAGAGGCCAAGGGCCTGTGAGGCGGAGAGATCTAGCGGCACGGACAACCCCGAAAATCATTACGCTTCCGTTCCAGTTTCTGCCAAGATCGTGGCGGATTCAAGGGGAATTCACCCCCTCTCCCGCAATGCGGGTGGAGGGGGTAGCTATGTTTTAGCGCAGGCTCTGCCTGATGTGATGATACAGCGCGCGGATCGCTTGTGCCTCGCCGCCGCCTGGCGAGTGCGGACGCTCGCTCGGGGCCCATCCGAAGATATCAAAGTGGACCCAGCTCGGCGTCTTGGTGACAAAGCGCTTGAGGAACAGCGCGGCCGTGATGGAGCCTGCCATGCCGCCGGCAGGCGCATTGGTGATATCGGCGAATTTGGTGCGTATATCCTTGTCGTAGCCCATGTGGAGCGGCATGCGCCACAGCGGGTCGTCCGTTTCAAGGCTCGCCTCGGTGAGATCGCTGGCGAGTTCGCTGTCGTCGGTGAAGAAGGGCGGCAGGTCGGGGCCGAGCGCCACGCGGGCCGCGCCCGTCAGCGTCGCCATGTCGATCATCAGATCCGGCGCATCCTCATCGGCGTAGGCAAGCGCATCGGCGAGGATCAGCCGACCCTCTGCATCGGTATTGTCGATCTGAACCGTCAAGCCCTTGCGGCTCTTGTAGATATCGCCGGGGCGAAAGGCGTTGGCCGAAATCGAATTCTCGACGACGGGAATGATGACGCGCAGATCGACCTTGAGCTTGGCGTCCATGATCATTAGAGCTAGGCCCATGACGTTCGCAGCACCACCCATGTCCTTCTTCATCAGCAGCATCGAGGATGCGGGCTTGATGTCGAGACCGCCGGTGTCGAAGCACACGCCCTTGCCGACCAGCGTGATGCGGCGATGGCCCTTCTTGCCCCAGCGCATTTCCAGCAGGCGCGGCGCATCGGCGCTGGCGCGCCCCACCGTATGCACGAGCGGGAAGTTTTCCTTCAGCAGGTCATCGCCGATGATGACGGACATTTCCGCCTTGTAGTGTTGGGCGAGCGCCCGGAAGGCAGCCTCCAGCTGCTCCGGCCCCATGTCGTTGGTAGGGGTGTTGATGAGGTCGCGCGCAAGGAAGACGCCGGCAAGCTGGCGCTTGATATCGGCAGCATCGGCATCGCGCGGTATCATCAAGGTCGGCGCCGGCGCCTTTTCCGACTTGTAGCGATCAAACCGATAGCTGCCGAGACCGAAGCCGAGCGAAAGGCGGTTCGCTGTCAGCGGCGCGGTCTCGATGTGCCAGTCGCCAGCAGGCAGGCTGCGCGCGAGCTTGCCCGTGAGGAACGGCTGTTCGGAGGGATTGGAGCCAAGACCAAACAACGCACCGCCGAGATGGCCTTCCGCCGTCGGGATCAGCAGCAGCGAGCCGCTATCGGCCTTGTATCCTGCCTTGTGGGCCCAATCGAGCGCGATGGGATCGATGGTGCCGGTTTCTACATGCGCCGGCGTGACGGCAAAGATCGGCAGCGTTGCGCCACCCTTCGAATTGAAGGGCGTCGCGCGCTCGATGAATTGATAGGGGGCCATAACCATCCTTTGACAATGACTTCGGGGAATCGAGAGTTAACCGTCTGTTAGGGTTAACAGATTATTGCTGGAGCGAACATTGCGTCGAACCTTTCCCTGTTTCGATTCTAGGCCGGACGCAAGACTTTTGGATTCAGGGAAGTAGCGTTATGTCCGCCGGTTCAACCTCGTCTTTGCTTAGAACCTTCCTTTTTCGAGGCACTTCCGCCGCGCTTTTGACACTCGCCCTGGCAAGCTGCTCGACGACGGCGAGCAAGGACAACATCACCACCGGCTCGATCCCGAAGTCTTCGAGGCCGATGGACACGATGAACAGCACCGACCTGGCGCAGACGACCGCGACGTTCGGCAAGGCGTACGATGCCAACCCCAAGGATCGCGACGCGGGCGTCAACTATGCTAATGCGTTGCGCATGAGCGGCCGCAACGATCAGGCGCTTGCCGTCATGCAGCAGGTCGCGATCAACAATCCAAACGATCGCGGCGTGCTGGCGGCCTATGGCAAGGCGCAGGCAGCGGCGGGTCAGCTGGAACAGGCGCTCTCCACCATCGACCGCGCTCAGACCCCAGACCGTCCCGACTGGCGCCTGGTTTCCGCTGAAGGTGCCATTCTCGATCAGCTTGGCCGCTCCACCGATGCACGCGGCAAATATCGGGACGCGCTGGTGCTTGCTCCTAACGAGCCGACGGTCCTTTCGAACCTCGGCATGTCCTATGTGCTGACCGGCGATCTAAAGAATGCCGAGAGCTACCTTCGCTCGGCGATTGCGCAACCCGGCAAAGACAGCCGCGTTCGCCAGAACCTGGCGCTCGTTGTCGGTTTGCAGGGCCGCTTCGCCGAAGCGGAGAAGATCGCCCGGGAGGAGTTGACGCCGCAGCAGGCGAACGCCAATGTCACCTATCTGCGCTCCATGCTGGCGCAGCGCAACTCCTGGCAGAAGCTTGCCGCAAGCGGTGACGGCAAGAAGGCCGTCCAGTAAACAATACCAGGCGAAAGCCAGCGGCGCCTTCTTTCGCAACGGCGCCGCCGCGTCAGGTCGTCAGCGCCATAAATGCCGCGGCAGGCCATCCATCATCAGCCTTGTTCCCAGCGCACCGATAACCGCGCCGGCCACCCTGTCGATCCACAGTTTCGATCCGACATAGAAAGCGCGCGGACGATTGGACGAGAAAGCCAGGGTGACCACGGTGTACCACCCGACCTCGACCAGAAAAACCGCCGGCGGAACCGTCATCAGCAGCCACGGAGCTGGCGAGGACGGAAGAAGTGCGGCGAAGATACTGCCATAGAAGATGGCGGTCTTCGGATTGCTGAGCTGCGTTCCAAGCGCAAAGCCGAAGTTGCGTAGTATCCCTCCGGCCGCGGGGGTGGCTGGCGCATCGAGGGGAAGATCATGCGCGGCGTTGCGCCAGATGCGGATGCCGACATAGATCAGATAGAGGCCGCCGGCGACCTTCAGCGCCAGATAGAGCCATTCGACCTTCATCAGCAGCGCGCTCAAACCGAACAGAGCGAGCGTCGCGAAGATGACGCTCCCTGCCCCCATGCCGAAAGCCGCCGCCAGACCCGCCTTGCGGGAACGGGAGACAGCAATGCGCGAAACCAGTACAAAGCTCGGCCCCGGGCTGACGGCACCGATGAAAACTGCAGCAATGACACTGAAAAATACCGCTATGGATGACATGCGACCCCTCCCGATATGGCTGGATATCCGCTCGGTCGTCGGCGCTGTACTCTTTGCGCATTCCCGAAGAGACTCGATAGCGCCGCCGGCGACATCGGTGGTAGCTTAATCATTCTCCCGCGCTGCGGGCAAGCCGGAACGTTCAGAACTTGTCCAGAGCACGGATGATCGCCGGCCCGAGAATGACCGCCATCAGCACAGGCAGGAAGAAGACGATCATCGGCACAGTCAGCTTCGGCGGCAGCGCCGCTGCCTTCTTTTCCGCCTCGTTCATGCGCTCGTCGCGGCCTTCCTGAGCCATGACGCGCAGGGCTTGCGAGAGCGGCGTTCCGTAACGCTCGGCCTGAATGAGCGCCTGCGTCACCGATTTGACCAGCTCGATCTGCGTGCGGGCAGCGAGGTTGTCGAAGGCGGTACGGCGATCCTGCAGGAAGGAAAGCTCAGCCGTGGTCAGGATCATTTCTTCCGCGAGTGCTGGCGACTGCTCCCCCATCTCTTCGGCGACACGACGCATGCCGGCTTCGATCGATATGCCCGACTCCACGCAGATCAGCATCAGGTCCAGTGCATCGGGCCAGGCGCGCTTGATCGACTTCTGACGCTTGGTAACCAGATTGGAGATATAGATGTTCGGTGCGTAAAAGCCGAAATATGCCATGACAATGACGCCGAGAAGACGGATCGGCAACGGCCTGCTGGCGAAATAGCCGAGGCCGAAGACCAAGAGCAAAGCAACGGCAAGAAACAGGAATGGCAGCAGAAACCGCGCCACCAGAAACATGTTCAAGGCGTTTTCCGAGCGCAGGCCGGCGGCGCGCAGACGGTTGACGGTATTGGCGTCGACAAGCGCGTTGCGCAGATTGAAGCGCTCGACGATCTGCCTGACATTGTGGTTGTTCTGATTGCGCAGCGTTGCCTTGCTGCCATCGGCCCCCAGCCGCGCCCGCTCGCGTGCCCGAATCTGCTCGCGCTCCGTCGAGACGGCTTTCATGCGCTTGTTGAGGTCGCCGCGCTCCAACATGGGCAAGGCGATCGTATACAAGGTGGCAAACACCACAACGGCCACGACAATGGCCAGTATGGTGCTGGGATCGGTCAAGTTGGCAGCCAGATCGGACATGGGCTTGGCGGCTCCCCCGCTCAGATCTCGAAATTGATCATGTTGCGCATGATGAAAATGCCGATGGACATCCAAACGCCCGCGCACATCAGGATCAGGTGGCCGCGCGGATCAGTAAAGAGGACGGTCATATATTGTGGCGACGTTAGAGAGACGAGCGTCATAACGATGAAAGGCAACGCTCCGATGATGACGGCGGAAGCCTTTGCCTCCATCGACAATGCCTGGACTTTTGCCTTCATCTTCTTGCGATCGCGCAGCACGCGCGACAGATTGCCCAATGCTTCCGAGAGGTTACCACCGGCCTGCGCCTGGACGGTGATGACAATCGAGAAGAAATTCACCTCCTGAAGCGGCATGTGGTTCAGCATGCGTGCGCAAGCATCCGGCATGCTGAGGCCTACCTGCTGCGCCTCGACCACGCGACGGAATTCCGTCTTGACCGGCTCGCGCGCCTCAGTTGCGACGAGCCGAACGGAATCGTTCAGCGGCAAACCGGAGCGAAGCGAACGGGTGATAACATCGAGCGCATTGGGGAATTCGTTGAGAAACTTGTTCTGGCGCCTCTTGATAAGGAAGCTGACAATCCATCGCGGCAAGCCGAACATGGCCGCGAAGGGCAATCCGAGGATAACCAGGAGCGGTGCGCCTACAACGAAGAGGATGAACATCATGAACAGGCCGAACAGCACGCTGATTAGATAGAAGCGCGACGGCGTCAACGACAACCCGGCTTGTCCAAGTCGAGCCTTCAACGATTGCTTCTGCTTCGTGTTTTCCGACTGCCGCTTTTCCAGATCCTTGAGCGAATCCTGAACCGATTTGCGCCGCTTGGACATTTCCTGAACGCGATCGCGCGCCGCCTTGACCTTCACGCGGTCGGTCTCGGCCTGCTTCACCCGGTTGACGCGGCTATCCGCCTTCTTCTGCGTTTCGATCCGCGAATAGAGAATGCCATAGCAAATCGCAGCCGCGGAAATAGCCGAGAGCAGGACAATCAGTAATACGACGGGATCGAAACCGAACATGGAAAATCCTATTGGCCCTTCTGCTCCATCTCGTCGAGGGCAGCCGCCAGGCGTCGTTCCTCGTTGTAGTAGCGGGCGCGATCCCAGAAATGCGGCTTGCCGATGCCGGTGGAGAGATGCCGGCCAATGATGCGGCCGGTTGCGTCCTCTCCCTCAATCTCGTAGCGCATGAGGTCCTGCGTGATGATCACATCACCTTCCATGCCGATCACCTCGGTGACCTGTGTAATGCGGCGGGAACCGTCACGCAGACGCGCAGCCTGGATGATGACGTCGACCGATGTGGAGATGATCTCGCGCACAGTCTTTGCCGGTAGGCTGAAACCGCCCATGGCGATCATCGATTCGATACGGCTCAGGCATTCGCGCGGCGTATTGGCGTGAATAGTGCCCATGGATCCGTCGTGACCGGTGTTCATCGCCTGCAGCAGGTCGAAGACCTCCGGTCCGCGCACTTCGCCGACGATGATGCGTTCGGGGCGCATACGAAGGCAGTTCTTCACGAGATCGCGCATGGTGATCTCGCCCTCGCCCTCAATGTTCGGCGGGCGGGTTTCAAGGCGCACCACATGCGGCTGCTGCAGCTGCAGTTCGGCCGTGTCCTCGCAGGTGATGACGCGCTCGTCGCGGTCGATATAGTTGGTCAGGCAGTTCAGAAGCGTCGTCTTGCCCGAGCCGGTACCGCCTGAGATGACGACATTGCAGCGTACGCGGCCAATGATCTGCAGCAGCGTCGCACCCTCGGGCGTGATGGCGCCGAAGCGAACGAGCTGGTCGAGAGTGAGCTTGTCCTTCTTGAATTTACGAATGGTCAGTGCCGGCCCGTCGATCGCCAGCGGCGGCGCAATGACGTTGACACGCGAACCGTCGGGCAGACGCGCGTCGCAGATGGGGCTGGATTCGTCGACGCGGCGGCCGACCTGGCTGACGATACGCTGGCAGATGGAAAGAAGCTGCGAATTGTCGCGGAAGCGGATTTCTGACTCGACCGTCTTGCCGCCGACTTCGATGAAGGTCTGACCTGCGCCGTTGACCATGATGTCGGCGATATCGTCGCGAGCCAGCAGAGGCTCCAGCGGACCGTAACCGAGCACGTCGTTGCAGATGTCCTCGAGCAGTTCCTCCTGCTCGGAGATCGACATCACTATATTCTTGATCGTGATGATATCGTTGACGATGTCGCGGATTTCCTCGCGTGCGGCCTCGTTGCCGAGCTTGGACAGCTGCGACAGGTCGATGGTGTCGATGAGCGCGGAAAAAACCTGCGACTTGGTGTCGTAATATTCTTCGGTACGCGCGGTCCGACGCCGGCTCGGCGTCTGCATCGGCGGCGGCGCGACCTGCTGACGCGACTGCGAGTGTTCCCGAGACGGTTCGATCAAGACTGCCGGTGCGGCAGATGCGCTTGCAACGGCAGGTGCGCGTGCCGGCTGAGGCACCGTGCCGCCACTCTTTGCAGAACCGTCATTTCCGCGCTTGCCAAACATGCTTTCTTTCCAATTCTGCTACTACAGTTACTTCCGCTTCAGGAGGCCAAGCAGACCGCCCTTTCTCGCCTTCTTCAAAGCAACACGCCCCGTGACGATATGCGATATCTGCGAGAAGACTTCGGCAACCGCAGACTTCGGATCCGTTTCCGAGATCATCTGGCCGCTGTTGGCGGCATTGCCGAAAAGATTGATGTCGAATGGAATGATTGCGATTGGATCGATCTCCAGCGGCGCGCAGAATTCCGATGGATTGATCTCGGGACGCTTCGGCATGCCCACCTGGTTGAGAACGAGATGAGGCGCCTTGTCATTGGGCCGCAGCTTGCCAAGCGCGTCGATCAGGTTCTTGGCGTTGCGCAAGTTGGCGAGATCGGGTGCCGCGCAAATGACCACTTCGTCGACGGCGCCAAGCACCGAACGTGTCCATTCCGTCCAGACATGCGGCACGTCCAGCACCGCTACCGGCGCGCTGCGCTGCAGTACATCGAGCACCGGCAGGAAAGCGTGTGCATCGAAATCATAGGCGCGGTCCAGCATGGAGGGCGCCGCCAGCAGGGAAAGATGTTGCGAACATTTGGTCAGCAGGCGATCCAGGAAGACCTCGTCCAAACGTTCCGGCGCATAGACGGCTTCGGCGATGCCCTGCGCGGGATCCTGATCGAAGTCGATATTCGCCGTGCCGTAGGGCAAATCGAGATCGGCGAGGATAGTCTCGGTGGAAAACAGACTAGATATGCCGAAAGCGCAATTATGGGCGATGGTGGAAGCGCCCACGCCGCCCTTGGCGCCGATGAAGGCGATGCTGCGTCCAAGCGGCTCGGCATCGGGATCGATAAAAATCCCTGCCATCGCATTCATCAGATCAGCCATCTCGGTGGGCTGAACGATATACTCGGATATGCCGTTGCGGATGAGTTCGCGATAGAGCCCGATATCATTGTGATAGCCGACGATGATCACCTTGGTGCTCGGATCGCAGACGGCGGCCAGCGGCGCAAGCTCCGCCAGCAGATTGCGCGGGTTGGCGCGCGTCTCCAGAATGATCAGATTGGGCGTCGGTGTCGAAGCGAACATGTTCGCCGCCGCAGCCGTGCTGCCGCTGGTAATGCGCAGGCTTACCTTCGACATGCGGCGATCGTTGGCGCATTGGTCCATCACGCGCTGTAACTGTTCGCTCTCGCAAAAGGCATGCACCGAAATGCGCGGCAGCGGCCGCACATTCTCGAGATTGCCAGTGCGCGGAGCTTCCTCTGCCTCCTCGGCAGCCGATCCGATATCGTAATCTATGGCGTTCATGACTTCATCCTGTTCCGCCGACGGGCAATTCTATGGTCATTGGCCGGAGCTGCCTGACCCGCCAAAGCCGCCGATCGTAGCCGTGCTCGTCGGGACAGAGCCCTTGCGGTAGTTGTCGATGACCTTGCCGCGCTGATCTGTATCGATCGGCGATGCAGCACGGGGCGAGATCAGGTCCGTCGGATTAGCGACCTGTGCCGCCAGATTATGTTGGCTTGCGCAGCCAAAATTATAGTAGTTCTGATTGTCGAAGGCGTTGTCGGAGAGATCGTCCGGCCATTGGCCACAAGTGTTGGTAAGCGCCGTCGTGGCGGTGAAGCGCAGACGGATCGGAGCAGCGTCGCCGGGATTGCCGGCAGGGTAATAGCTTTCGACGACGCGCGCCGACGGTATGCCATTCCCCACCAGTTCCTTTCGGATTTGCTGACGCAGGACCGATGCCGCCTGCGAGTTCACCGATCCCCGCGGCAGCAGAATTTCGATGGTGCCGCTCGCGTGGCCGCGATATTCCTGCACAAAGCCGCGGATTGTATCACGCATTCCCGTGGTCAGCCGGCGATCGCTGGCGGCGACCGGTATATCGAGGCTGCGTTCCTTCTCAGTTAATACGATCGGATGACGCTGACGATAATCGTCATTGATGGCGCTGGTCGTCATGCGGTCGCGCGAATCGGCGCAGCCGCTGATAGCGGCCGCAGTGAGAAGCAGGGTCGGTGCGATCAGGGCCAGCCTGCGGAAACGGGCGCTGCCGGCACGAGGCGTATTACGGTCGAGGCTGGCCATTTCTTTATCCCTCGTCAGTCCGGTTGAAGGGGTGCGCGTCATGGTCGGTGTCCCCTCACTTGTAGATGAAGCCGACGGTGCCGTGGAAATCGGCATCGGCGACCGGCGGCCCGTCCTTGCGGCCGTAGATCTTGTTGACACGATTCATGAAGAAGCCGCTGATATCGTTGCTCGGCGAGAAATTGTCGTCGGGGCGGGCGAGCTGGCTGCGGGCGACCGGACGCACCAGATAGGGCGTCGCGATGATGACCAGTTCAGTTTCGTCGCGCTGGAAGCTCTTCTGGCGGAACAGCGCGCCGAGGATCGGGATCTTCGAGGCGCCGGGCGTGCCGTTGGTGGTCTGCTGAACGGTATCGCTCAAGAGGCCAGCCAAGGCGATCGAACCGCCCGACGGCAATTCAACCGACGTATCGGCTGCGCGCTGGTTGTATGTTGCCGTGCCGGCGTTAGCCGTGCCAACCGGATTGGAAACCTGCGTCTGTACGTGCAGGGCGATTCGCCCGGCAGACAGCACGACAGGCGTGAAGGCCAAACTGATACCATAAGTGAAGGGGGTGACCGTTACGGTCCCGTCCTTGTTGGTGACGGCGTATAGCGTCTGACCGCCCGAATTGAAGGTCGCGGCCTGGCCGGAGATCGCCGTCAAGGTCGGCTCAGCCAGCGTACGGACAGCTCCAGCCTGCTCAAGAGCGTTGAGATACGTGCTGATATTGTACTTGCCGATGGCGGTTTTGAACAAGCTGGCAAGACCGCCGCCGCCGGTTGACGCAGTCGCGTCCGAGGCAGGACTGCCGAGTTGAGCGACCGACAGGCCGGAAGAGTTGCGGACGAGGTTGTCGAAACCGATCTGCTTCAGCACGCTGCGCTTGATTTCGGCAACTGTCACCTTGAGCGTCACCTGATCTTCGCCTTCGATCTGCAGCATGTTGACGATCTGCGAAGTCTGTCGATCTTCGGCAAAGAGGGCAACGCCATTGTTGGCGCTGGAGCCTGATGCCGTTGCCATGCGCGTCGTTGCCTCGCCGCCCTTGAGAAAGGCCTCGGCAAGTTGCGTGGCCCGCGTCGCATCCTGCGGCGTGCGCACAGTGCCGGTCATGACAATATTGTCGGACACAATCTCGACATTGATGTCCGAGTCCGGAATGAAGCGCTTGAGGTTGGCCTGCAGGCCGGCAATGTCGCGCTCGATCTGGAGATCGAGACTAACGATCTCCTTGCCGTCCGCGCCGAAGATGAAGATATTGGTCTGACCAACCGTCTTGCCGAAGAGGTAGATGCGGCGCGAGGTGCGCGTCACGGCATCCGCCATTTTCGGGTCGGACACAAGAATATCGTGAGCATCCGCCGGCAGATCGACCACCAGCGCCTTGTTGAGACCGAGTTTCAAGGTCCGTTTCGTACCGAGACCCGCGATGGTGACGATGCTGTCGGAACCGCCTGCGAGCGCCATTGGCGTGCGCAGGAAAGCCGGGACGTCCGCCAACGGCAGCCCCGCAAAGGCGGTGGAGAAGGAGAGCATTGCAGCGAGAGAATGACTGACCGTCTTGCTAGATTTGAACATCATTCGGCCCCTTCTCATTGTGCTTTCGGCCCTGTCGGGCCACCGGTCACGATCGTTCCCGACTTGATGACTTGAACAAGACCGCCGCCATTATCGCCGGCCAGCAGATAGTCCGCAGCCGTGGTATCGGATTGCTGAGCGTCGGCGACGGAGCGCAAAGCCAGGGTCAACCGGTCGGCCATCTGATGCGCAACAGCCAGCACCTTCGTCTGGTCTGGCGTCAGCTCCAGCGTTGCGGTCGCTCCGACCACGGCCTTGCTTCCATCCTGCTTTTCCTCGATCTGCTGATCGACCGCCAGGACACGCACATTGCTCAACACCGTTTCGGTGACGAGCTGCTGCTGCGATCCCTTGCGAACCATGATCACATCGACTCTGTCGTTCGGAAGGATGAAGCCGCCGGCGCCTGTGGCGACGGAAATCTCGGTCGCGACAGCACGCTTGCCTGAGGGCAGCAGCGACGACAGGATGCGGCTGCTGGAATCGGCGACCTTTTCCTCGCGAATCGGCTCGCCTTCGAAAATCGGTAGGCGGACGACCGAGCCGGTCAGATCCTTCAGGGCTTCGGGTCGGTCACTTTGAGTAATGAGGCCCTTGACAATGCCGCTTTCCGGCCAGGCCAACCAGCGGATCGATTTCTCATCCAAACGCGAGCCGACGGGCAAATTGCCGCTTGCAACAAGCACATTGATCGTTGCTTCCTTTTCCACCACCGCTGCAATCTGCTGGGGCACGACGTCGTGCCTGCCTGCAAGACGCATCGCCAGCAGGCCGGCCATACCGGCTGCGACGGCTGCCACTGCGAGGATCATTATGCGAGCGGGTTTCATGGACATTCCTTGGCGAACAGGATTCTTCGCCCCGCAGAATGACCGGCAATTGGTGTAATTATGGTTAATGGTACGTTACATTTATTGTTACTTAACCATGATTACTTGATGTAAATTAGCTACTATTTATATGAAAGCTGAGCCTATACTCGCCGATATCCAGTTCAAAGCGCTCCGCCAGTCGCCGCGATCAGGAGCGGCGAGGAAGGAAAGGCGAGGATACCGCCGATGGCGATCGCAATGCCGTAAGGGATTTTCTTGGCGACCGACAAAGAGCTTGGGACCGGAATACCAATGGCCATTAGGATGCTGGATTGCGACCGGAGCAATATGACCAAGATCGTGACCGCACCGCCGATGAACGCGACATAGATCAGGAACTCTATAAGGGATGAATCGAAGCCGAACCAAAGTGCCGCAGCTGCGAGTAACTTTGCATCGCCGCCTCCCATGACATTCAGCGCGAACAATGCGAAGCAGGCAAAAAAAACAATGCCTGCACCGGCAAAATGCATGCCGACTTCTGAGAGTGACAATCCGAAAACGGGTGACAATACCAAGAATGAGACAGCGAGTGCGAGAGATACGCGATTCGGGATCGTCATGGTCAGCAGATCAGAGATCGCCGCGATCGACATGCAAAGCGGAAATATTAGCAATGTCGAGGCTTCAAGCATTGGAGATCGACCATCTACAGCGAAAGTAAGAATATTGAAAACCGCTCTTTATTCAGAGCGGTTTTCGCTGAGAAGCTCACCTAGATCTATGCAGGCTTACTTATTGGCTATAGCAGCGGCATTCATCTTGGTCGAGATATTCTGGAATGTGGAATTCAGCGTGCTGCCCAAAGTAGTAGCACCGGTGATGATGGCGACCGAGATCAGAGCTGCGATCAGGCCGTATTCGATAGCGGTCGCACCCGACTCATCCTTCAGGAAGCGCGAAAAAAGCTTGGACATGAATTTACTCCACTCAATTTGTTGACAGCACGTCCGCCAACTGTTGCCGTTGATCGGATGAGTTGCACGGTAGCCGGGCGCCGTTTCCATCGCTTTAAAGAAAGTGGTTAATCAGGAATTAATATCTGGGTTAAAAAAGAATAGTTAACATCCAGCTGACGTCTTCTTTTACTTCTTTAAAGAAAATCTTCAGAGAATTAAAATTATTAGACGTATGAATATTAGCACTATACGGGACTTGTTTTGAAGTAACACATAATCAGCTAGCGTCCGCCAGCATAGAAGCTGCATATGGGACATTTGCACCATAATCGGGCCACCGATGCCCGCCTTAATCGTTCATTCACCATTCTTTCTCATTCTATCCGACAATTCCCTTCGCCCTATGCTTATGAGGCCAACCCATGCCAAACGGCGGCAAAACCACATTCCTTGCCGGCATCGTCGCCATGGCCGGCCTGATACCGCAGCTTTCCCATGCAGCCGGAGAGAGCCTGCTGCGCGTCTATATGGATCACGCGCGCGTGTTGAAGCTCGATCGCCCCGTCAGCAAAGTCATCGTCGGGAACGCCCAGGTCGCAGACGCAACGGTGGCGGACCCGAAGACCATCGTGTTGACCGGTCGCGCTTTTGGAACGACGAACATCATCCTGCTTGATGCCGACGGCAACGCTATCGTCGATGAGCAGATCCTCGTCTCGATCGATGAAGGCAATACGGTTCGCGTCTTTCGCCAGACGGATCGTGCAGTATTGTCCTGCACACCAAACTGCGAGCAGCATGCACAGCAGAACAACAGCACCCCTGCCGCCGCACCCGCTAATCAGTAGTATTATCTATTATCGCAAATATTCTAAAGTACTACACAAGAAGTACGCTTCCCCTGATAATCACGCCTTCCTCTAAATATGAAGAGAGAAGAGAAACGGATTATCAAGAAAGCAACTCTATTTTCATCCGCGTTTAAATTGCTGCGGATGTTCAATGACGCCGGACGACAATCTTGTAACGGATGGAGGCCAAGTGCGGCAACGTGCCCGCAGGGGCCTGCGCAGTCTCGTCGATTCACGAGACGGCGCCGCCGCGATCGAATTCGCCCTGCTGGCCATTCCCTATTTCCTGATCGTCTTTGCAATCATCGAAACGTTTGTCGCCTTCACGGCCGAACAAGTCATATCGAACGCAGTCGACACCCTGTCCCGCCAGATAAGAACGGGACAGATTACCGCTGATCCCACCAAGTCTTCCTACACGACACAACAGCAATTCCGCACAGCATTCTGCAATGAAATCGCCGTGCTGATTGCGTGCTCGCCTTCAGAGTTGACAACGCCGTCCAGCCTCTATCTCGATGTCGAAAGCTATACGAGCTTCGCCTCTATGCCGACGACGATCCCTCGCCTGTCGTCGACTGATCCATATTCCGACATCAATACCAAAGGCTTTGCCTTTGCACCCGGAGGCGCGAAAACCCTGAACATGGTACGGGCCTACTATCGCTGGCAGATCATCATCGATCTGATGCGTCCTTACCTTTCCAATATCCGCCCGTCCGACGGCTCCATGCCGACGACCTATCTTATCGTTTCAACCGCCGCCTTTCAGAATGAGAATTATCCATGAGCGGCCAGTCGAACATGATCGATAAGGAATGCTCTCCCCGTGGCATCCTGCGACGTTTTGCTCGCGATAACAGTGGTGTCGGGGCGATCGAATTCGCCATTCTCTTCCCGGTATTGCTGCTGCTCTATCTCGGTGCGGTCCAGCTTACCGTCGGCCTCAACGTTTCCAAGCGTGCCAGCCGCTCGGCCGGATCGGTTGCGGATATCATCTCGCAGCAGTCAAGCGTCAGTAAGTCCGTGCTGGCAGGCATGCCTTCGGTGGCGGCAGCAATTTTTGCACCTTATGGCACGACGGGCCTGACCCTAAAACTTACTGGCATTGCGATCGATGCCAGTGGCAAGGCGACCGTGGCATGGTCTTGGGCGCAAGATGGGACAGCCCCCTATGTCGCAGGCAACCCCGTTACCGTGCCCAACAATATGAACCAGGCAAGCACCTTTCTCGTACGCAGTGAACTCGCCATCCCGTATCAGCTGATCAATTTTGACACGAACTTCCTGCCGAACGGCAGCACCCAGATCACCATCAGCCGCCAATATTACTATCGCCAGCGCGTCGGCACGGGGATCAGCTGCAGCGACTGCTGACAAGCCGCGCTTGATCGGCACTCGATAAGGCCTCCAAACGGAAAATTGCCAAGTGGATGTCTCCGTTATATGGGTGACGTCCAGAGTACCCGAGAGGAACTGCCGGGTGCGACGATCTCTATCGGGTGGCCCATGGCGCGCGCTTTTCTTTTCGTTCTGGACTCTTTTGGCGTCGGCGGCGCTCCGGATGCCGCAAGTTATGGCGACGAAGGTGCCGACACGCTCGGCCATATCGCCGAATTCTGCGCCGCGGGAGTTGCAGATCGTGACGGACTGCGCCAGGGACCGCTCGTTCTACCGAACATGTCCGGGCTCGGGCTGTTGGAGATCGCCAAATCAGCGAGCGGCAGCTATCCGGCCGGCATGCCGCAGCCGGAGCGACTTTACGGCCTTTACGGCTGCGCCAGCGAGGTTTCGCATGGCAAGGATACGCCGTCGGGCCATTGGGAAATCGCAGGGACTCCCGTGATGTTCGACTGGGGTTACTTTCCAACCGAAGGCGACGCATTCCCACCGGAATTGGTGACAGCCATCTGCGAGGCGGCGGACCTGCCGGGCATTCTCGGCAATTGCCATGCCTCCGGAACCGATATCATTACCAAGTTCGGGGGAGAGCATAT
Organism: Rhizobium sp. BR 314; assembly: GCF_047445805.1. Classification (NCBI taxonomy): domain Bacteria; kingdom Pseudomonadati; phylum Pseudomonadota; class Alphaproteobacteria; order Hyphomicrobiales; family Rhizobiaceae; genus Rhizobium; species Rhizobium sp. BR 314. The sequence continues at coordinate 29,130 of NZ_JARWLA010000018.1, forward strand.
CCGCAGCGGCAAGCCGATCTGCTATACGTCCTCCGATTCCGTCTTCCAGATCGCCGCTCATGAGGAGCATTTCGGCCTCGATCGGTTGATCGCCCTCTGCAAGATCGTTCGCACCTTGCTCGATCCCTACAATATCGGCCGCGTCATCGCCCGCCCCTTTGTCGGCGAGACCGTGGCGACCTTCGAGCGAACCGGCAATCGCCGCGATTTCTCCGTCCTGCCGCCGGAGCCGACCTTGCTCGACAGACTGGTCAAGGCCGAGCGCACCGTACATGCCGTCGGCAAGATCGGCGATATCTTTGCGCATCAGGGCGTTTCCAAGGTCATCAAGGCCAATGGCAACATGGCGCTGATGGATGCGACGCTAAAGGCCATGGACGAGGCGTCGGATGGCGATCTGGTCTTCACCAATTTCGTCGATTTCGACATGGTCTACGGCCATCGCCGCGATGTGCCGGGCTATGCTGCAGCGCTCGAAGCCTTCGACGCGCGGCTGCCAGAAGTCCACAAGAAGCTGAAAGCAGGCGATCTCGTCATACTGACGGCCGATCACGGCTGCGACCCGACCTGGCGCGGCACCGATCATACACGCGAGCGCGTGCCTGTTATGGCTTACGGGCCGGGCATACGTTCCCGCTCCATTGGCATCCGCCAGAGCTATGCAGACATCGGCGAGACGATAGCACGACATCTGGGAATTGCGGCGGGGCCGCATGGGAGGAGTTTCCTTTGACATCGCATTTGAAGAAAGTGGAGCTGCATTGCCATCTGGAAGGCGCGGCTCCGCCGGCACTGACGCTCGCACAGGCACAGAAGTATGGCGTCGATACCAGCGCTTTCCTGAAGGACGGCACCTACCTCTGGAAGGATTTTGCCGAATTCCTCGTCTGCTACGACAAGGTCTCCGAGGCTTACCGCACCGAAGAAGATTACGCGCTCTTGACGGAAACCTATCTGGAAGAGCTTGCCAGCATCGGCACGATCTATAGCGAGCTCATCGTTTCACCCGATCATGGAGATCGCATCGGCCTTGGCGCCGACGCCTATATGGCAGGCGTTTCCGCCGGCATCCATGCCGCCAAGGCAAAGACCGGCATCGAGGCGCGGCTGATCGTGACCGGCGAACGCCATTTTGGCCCAGATCGCGTGGTGAGGGCGGCGGAATATGCGGCCAAAAGCGACAATCCGCTGATAACAGGCTTCAACATGGCCGGCGAAGAGCGGATGGGCCGCGTGGCTGATTATGCCCGCGCCTTCGATATTGTCCGCGAGGCCGGTCTCGGTCTTACCATCCATGCCGGCGAGGTCTGCGGCGCCTTTTCCATCGCCGATTCCCTCGAGCTGGTGCGGCCGCAACGCATCGGCCATGGAGTGCGCGCGATCGAGGATATGGATCTCGTCAAGCGCCTTGCTGATCTCGGTACCGTGCTTGAGGTCTGCCCCGGCTCAAACATTGCGCTCAAGGTCTTCCCGGATTTCCAGTCGCACCCGCTGCGCAAGCTGCGCGACGCCGGCGTAAAGGTCACGATCAATTCCGACGATCCGCCGTTCTTCCACACGTCGCTGAAGCGCGAATACGAACTGGCATCATCAGCCTTCGGCTTTAGCGACGACGAAATCAACGCGATGACCCGCACGGCGATCGAAGCGGCGTTCGTGGACGAAGCGACGCGCGCTGCATTGCTCGCGAAGCTGTAAAGTGAGAGTTTTGGCCGCTGATTGGGGATGAAATCTCGAAAAGTAGGCTATTTTCTTGCACCAGAGGCGATTTCCGTGAAAGAAACATCTTATATCACGGAATAATTGGAAGGCTGAAACCATGGACGGCGTCACTGTCATCGATCATCCGCTTGTGCAACACAAGCTCACAATCATGCGCAAAAAGGACACGTCGACAGGAAGCTTCCGCCGGTTGCTGCGCGAGATCTCGACGCTGCTCTGCTATGAAGTCACGCGCGACCTGGAACTGACGATCCAGACCATCGAGACGCCGCTCCAGCCGATGGACGCTCCGATCCTAGAAGGCAAGAAGCTAGTCTTCGCCTCGATCCTTCGCGCCGGCAACGGCCTGCTCGAAGGCATGCTCGACCTGGTGCCCTCGGCCCGCGTCTCGCATATCGGCGTCTATCGCGATCACGAAACGCTGCAGCCGGTCGAATATTACTTCAAGGCACCCGAGGACGTCTCCGAGCGCCTGATCATCGTCGTCGATCCGATGCTGGCGACCGGCAATTCCTCGATTGCCGCCATCGACAAGCTGAAGGAGCGCGGCGCGCACAACATCCGCTTCCTCTGCCTACTTGCAGCTCCCGAAGGTATTGCCAACTTCCGCAAGGCGCATCCGGATGTGCCGGTCTTCACCGCCGCGATCGACAGCCACCTGAACGAGCTTGGCTATATCGTGCCCGGCCTCGGCGATGCCGGCGACCGCATGTACGGCACGAAGTAAATTTTGCCACTATACTCACGTTAAAGCCCCGGTAGTATTCAACTGCCGGGCTTTTTATTGATTGCCTTAGCAGCATTTCAGCAAACTTGGCTTAGATATGGCATGGCCCACAGGAGGGGTTTTGCCGATGCTCGTTCGTGTTCTTGTCTTTGCCGGGATTGTCGCAGCTGCCGCCACGCAGGTGCCAATGCTTGTCAACGGCCTTGGCAACAACAGCGGAAAGCCAGCTTCGGTGGAAGCTGTTTCGCTTGCTCCCCAGAAGGTGGAGATCCCCGCATCCTATGGCAGCGTCTTGCTGCGCGCCGATGCGAACGGACATTACCAAGGCGATTTCACGATCAATGGCCGATCCGTCCATGGGATGATCGATACCGGGGCGACCTATGTGGCAATCAACGAAAGCACCGCCCGCAGCCTCGGCTTCAGCAGCCTTGATCTCGACTACCGCTACACGGCTCAAACAGCGAATGGCCCATCCAAGGTGGCTCTGGTCAAGCTCAGCCGCCTGGAGATCGGCAACATAAGAGTTCGCGATGTCGACGCCGTCGTATCGAAAGACGGCGCTCTGTCGACGTCGACCTTGATCGGCATGAGCTTCCTGAAAAAGCTGAACTCCTATGGCGTCCAGAACGGCACGATGCAGCTGAAGCAGTAAGCTGCCCGATCAAATCCGGTTGATGATCACGGCGGGCAGATCCGGCGCCGCATCAACGATGCAATAGTTGGCAGACAGATCAACCACTGCCTTCTCAGCACTTGCCTCATCGGCGGCATGTACCGTCGCGATGCGGTCGCCCTTGCTGATCCTTGTGCCAAGCGGCAGAATATCGCTGAAGCCGACACGATGATCGATGTTGTCCTGCGGACGTCGGCGGCCGCCGCCGAGATCGATCACGCTCATGCCGATCCCGCGCGCATCGCAGGCACCGAGCCAGCCGTCAGAAGCCGCAACGATCGGCTTTTGTACGGGTGCATCCACCAGATAGCGGTCGGGGTTCTCAAGCAGATCAACCGGTCCGCCAAGGCCGTGCACCATACGGCCAAAAATCTCGGCCGCCTTGCCTGATGCCAACGCTTCGCGCGCCCTGCTCTCGGCTTCCGCAGCACTTGCGGCGATGCCGGCCTGCACCAGCATTTCGGACGCAAAAGCCAGTACAACCGTTTCAAGCCGCGTGCCCGCCTTTTTGCCCTTCAGGAAATCCAGGCAGTTGCGAAGCTCGACCACATTGCCGGCCGCGTCGGCCAGCGGCTGGTTCATGTCGGTGATCAAGGCCGAGGTCTTGACCCCCGCGCCGTTTGCCACCTCGACCAGCGAACGCGCCAGTGTCTCTGCCTCTTGCTGAGAGATCATGAAAGCGCCGCTGCCGATCTTGACGTCGAGCACCAGCGTTTCCAGTCCCGCCGCCAGTTTCTTCGACAGGATGGAGGCGGTGATCAGCGGCACGGAATCGACCGTCGCGGTGACGTCACGCACGGCATAGAGCTTGCCGTCAGCAGGCGCCAAAGCGCCGGTCTGGCCGATAATGGCGCAGCCCACCTCGTCGACCACCTTGCGGAATCGAGCCGCATCCGGCGTGATGCCATAGCCGGGAATGGATTCCAGTTTGTCGAGCGTGCCGCCGGTATGGCCGAGGCCGCGACCGGAGATCATCGGCACCGCAAGGCCGCAGGCGGCAGCGATGGGAGCCAGCATCAGCGAGACGTTGTCGCCGACGCCGCCCGTCGAATGCTTGTCGGCGATCGGCCGACCGATCCCTTCCCAGGACAGCGTATCGCCTGAGCGGGCCATGGCAAGCGTCAAAGCCACGGTCTCGTCGCGTGTCATGCCGCGAAACCAGATGGCCATGGCGAAGGCGCCGATCTGGCTTTCGGCCAGTTCGCCCCGCGCAAGAGCGCTCACGAAACCATCAATATCGGCGACCGAAAGCTCGGCGCCGTTACGCTTCAGCCGGATGATTTCCTGCGGGATCATGGATTAATAACCCGAAGACGCCGTCTTAGACTCTCCGCCCGCCAGCACGTTCGAGATATCGTCGAGCAGACTCGACGCGCCGAAACGGAAGGTCGAAGGCATGGCCCAATCGGGCGCCATGATGGTTTCGGCCAAGCTGAGATAGAGAGCCGCGTCGGCAACGGAGCCGATGCCGCCAGCCGGCTTGAAACCAACCTTGCGACCGCTGGCCCTGATCGCCCGCAACATGATGTCGGCAGCTTCGAGCGTCGCGTTGACGGCGACCTTGCCTGTGGAGGTCTTGATGAAATCGGAGCCAGCATCGATCGCAAGTTCCGATGCACGTCGGATCAGCGCGGTGTCCTTGATTTCACCGGTTTCGAGAATGGTCTTCAAAAGAACCGGTCCCGTGCACTCGGCGCGCACAGCGGCGACCATGTCGGTGACGGCCTGTTCATTGCCGGCCAGAAATGCACGGTAAGGAATGACCAGATCGATCTCGTCGGCGCCATCGGCAATGGCTTCGCGAGCTTCGGCTGATACGTCGGCCACTTCCATGTCGCCGGCAGGAAAATTCACCACGGTCGCGATCTTCACGGCATGATCGGTGCCGAGAATGCCGCGGGCCTGGGCAACAAAGCGCGGCCAGATGCAAATGGCAGCGGTATTGCCATAGGGAGACTGCGCACGGGCGCACAGCGTCTCGATCTGGGCAGGCGTGCAATCGTCCTTGAGATTGGTCAGGTCGAGAAGGGAAAGCGCAACGGCCGCCGTTTCTCTCAGGGAATGGCTCGTCATTGTGGATCTCCTTCGTCCGCAATCATCTCTTTCAGAACGGCGGCAAGACGTGCACCGCCGACCGGGGCCATGTCTTTGGTCTCGTCGTGCGAGAGTTCGCCACCAGTCATGCCAGCACCATAGTTAGTGATGACGGAGGCAGCGGCAACCCTCAGTCCGAAAAGACGTGCCAGAATGACTTCCGGCACCGTCGACATGCCGACCGCGTCGGCGCCCAGAATGCGTGCCATGCGGATCTCGGCCGGCGTTTCGAAGCTCGGTCCCGAAAACCACATATAGACGCCGTGTGACAGCTTGATCTCGGCCTTTTCGGCCGCCTTGCGCATACGCATGATCAGGTCGATGTCATAGGCGCTGGTCATGCCCACGAAGCGCTTGTCGCTCTCTTCGCCGATCAGCGGGTTCATGCCGGAATAATTGATGTGGTCGGTGATCTGCATCACCGATCCGGGCGGCATTTCCTCGCGCAGCGATCCCGCAGAGTTGGTCAGGATCAGCGTATCGACCCCAAGCGCCTTCAATGTCTCGATCGGCGTGCGCATGGCATTGGCGTCGCCCTGCTCGTAATAATGCACTCGGCCGGATAGCATGATGACAGGCACATTGCCGAGCTTGCCCGCAACCAACGTGCCGGCATGGCCGGACACGGCACTGACGGGAAAGCCGTGCAGATCGGCATAGGGAATGCGCACTGCCTCGGCGACCTGGTCGACGAGCGAACCCAGTCCTGAGCCGAGAATGATGCCGTAGCGCGGCTTCAGGTCACCGAGCTTCTCCGTGAGGATATCTATGGCCGCACTCATCCGAGTATCTCGGTTTCAAAGCTGAAGGGTAGCATCTCTTCCATGGTCATGGTCTTCTTCACGCCGGTTTCGTCGCAAAGATAGATGCGTGTCTCCTTGCTGGCAAATTCGGCGATCTTCTGTCGGCAGCCGCCGCAGGGCGGGCAGAGCGGCAGCTTTTCGGCGATGACGGCCATCTCGATGATCTTCTTGGCGCCGCCCATGATCATGTGGCTGATCGCTGTCGGCTCGGCACACCATCCCTGCGGGAAGGACAGGTTTTCGATATTGGCGCCGGCATAGATCTTGCCGTCCTCGGCGCGAATGGCCGCGCCGACGGGGAATTTCGAATAGGGCGCGTGCGCGAAAGCCATCGCCCCGCGAGCGGCTTCGAACAGATCGTGCGACATGGTTTAGCGCTCCTTAGTATAGGGGACGCCACCAGCCTTCGGTGGTTTGGCGACGCCGATAAAGCCTGCGAGCAGGATGCAGGTAAGGATATAGGGCAACGCCTGGAAAATCTGTACCGGCACTTCGCCTATGCCAGGAACCGACTTGCCCTGCATGAAATTGGCGAAGGCGTCGAGGAAACCGAACAGGAGGCAGGTGAACATGACCGGCACCGGCCTCCACTTGGCGAAGATCAGCGCGGCCAGTGCAATGTAGCCCTTGCCCGCCGACATGTTGTTGATGAAGGCCGCCGACTGGGCGATGGCAAGATAGGTGCCGGAGAAGCCGCAGAGGACGCCGGCGACGATCAGCGAACGATAGCGCAGCCACTCGACCGAGATGCCGGCAGTATCGACGGCGCCTGGATTTTCACCGACGGCGCGCAGCCGCAGGCCGAAACGAGTGCGGTAGAGGATCCACCAGGAGATCGGCACCGCCAGGAAGGCGAGATAGGTCAGGATATTGTTGCCGGAGATGACATTTGCGTAGAGCGGCCCGATGATCGGAACGCCGCGGATCGCATCAGCACCTGGCAGAGTGATGGCGGAGAAGCGTGCGGTACCCGGCAATGTCGGCGTGCGGCCGCCCTGCCCGAACCAGGCGTTGCCAAGAACGATAGTCAAGCCGGCAGTCAGGAAGTTGATGGCAACGCCCGAGACGATCTGGTTGCCGCGATTGGTGATCGATGTGAAGCCGTGCAGTAGACCGAGAAGAACCGAAACGACGATGCCGGCACCGAGACCAGCCCAGGGCGAGCCGCTGATCGAGGCGACGCAGGCTGCGGCAAACGCCGAGGCCAGCATCTTGCCTTCGAGGCCGATATCGAAGATGCCGGCGCGCTCGGAAAACAGGCCTGCCAGCGCCGTAAAGATCAGCGGAATCGACAGGCGGATAGTCGAGCCAAATATGGCGATCAGAAGATCATAATAGTCCATCGTCCGACCCTCACGTCCTGGCGAATTGCTGGTAAATGCGCACGAGCGCGGGGCGGAACATATATTCGAGGGCGCCTGCGAACAGGATGACGAGACCCTGGATTACCACAATCATATCGCGCGTGATCTGCGGTATGTCGAAGGGCAGCGTATCGCCACCCCTATAAAGAATGCCGAACAGAAGCGCCGCCGGGATGATGCCCAAGGGATGATTGCGGCCCATCAGCGACACCGCGATACCGACAAAGCCCGCGCCGAGCACAAACTCGATTTGCAACCGGCCGGAAGCGCCCATGACCGGATTGAGCGACATCATACCAGCGAGGCCACCCGAGATCAGCATGGCGATGATGACGGTGCGGGCATAGGGAATGCCGGCGTAGACCGCAGCCGTTGGGCTCAAGCCCAGCGTGCGCATCTCATAGCCGAGCTTGGTGCGCCAGACGAGCACCCAAACGAGAAAGCACATGACCAGCGCAATCAAGAATGACACGTTGAGCGGAGCCGCGCCGATGGTCGAGCCGAAAAGATCCATCAGCCAGTCGAGCTTCGGCAACTGGCCACCCTCCAGAAAGGTGCGGGTTTCGGGTGCCATCTTGCCCGGCACAATCAGGATATGCACTAGCAGGAAGTTCATCATCGCCGATGCGATGAAGTTGAACATAATCGTGGTGATGACGACGTGGCTACCGCGCTTGGCCTGCAGCCAGGCGGGAATGAAGGCCCAGAGCGCGCCGAAGATCGCAGCACCGATAACCGCGAAGGGCATCGTGACGTACCAGGGCACGTAATGGTCGAGCGTCAGCGCGACGAGCGCGCAGCCGAGACCGCCGACATATGCCTGACCTTCCGAGCCGATGTTGAACAGGCCGGCATGGATCGCGACGGCGACCGAAAGGCCAGTGAAGATGAAGCTGGTGGCATAATAGAGGGTGAAGCCGATACCTTCGCCGCTGCCGAGCGCGCCATCCAACAGAGATGACAGCGCGTCGAGCGGGCTAGCGCCGATAAACCAGACGACCAAGCCCGAGATCAGGAATGCGACGATCAGATTGAGAAGAGGGATCAGACCGTAGTTGATCCAATTAGGGAGCGGAACGGAAGCCGTGCTCATATACGCCTCACGCGGCAATGCCGGCCATCATCAGGCCGAGTGTTTGTTCACCGGCCTCAGCCGACTTTTCACCGACGATATGGCCGGCGAACATGACGAGGATACGGTCCGAAAGCGCACGGATCTCATCCAGCTCCACCGAAACCAGCAGGATCGCCTTGCCGGCGTCGCGCATTTCGATGATGCGGCGATGGATGAACTCGATGGCGCCGATATCGACACCGCGCGTCGGCTGGCCGATCAGCAGAGCCTTCGGATCGCGCTCAATTTCGCGGGCGACGACGATCTTCTGCTGGTTGCCGCCGGAGAAGTTGGCTGTTTTCAGCCGCGCATTCGGTGGACGGATATCGTATTTCTCGATCTTCTCGATGGCATCCTTGCGAATGGCGTCGAGATCAAGCATTCCGGCGCGCCCGTATTTGCGGTCGCGGTGATAGCCGAGCATGGAGTTCTCATATTCCTCGAACTTGAGGACGAGGCCCATGTGGTGGCGATCTTCCGGAATATGGGCAAGACCGAGTTCGCGGAGCGCCGCGGGATCGGCATTGCCGATCGGCTTGCCATGCAGAAGGATTTCACCCGACGCCGGTTTGCGGATGCCGGCGATGGCCTCCAGCAACTCGGACTGACCATTACCCGCAACGCCGGCAATGCCGACGATCTCGCCGGCGCGGACATCGAAGGAGACGTTGTCGACCATGGTGACACCACGGCCGTCCTTGACGGTAAGGTTGCGCACCGACAGCAGGACTTCGCCCGGACTGGGAGCTCCCTTTTCGACGCGCAAAAGTACGCGACGGCCGACCATCAGTTCGGCCAGTTCCTCGACGGTGGTTTCCGCCGTCTTGCGGGTCGCGACCATCTCGCCGCGACGCATGACCGACACCGTATCGGTGATCGCCATGATTTCGCGCAGCTTGTGGGTGATGAGGATGATCGTCTTGCCCTGGTCGCGCAGCACGCGGAGGATGCGGAAGAGATTATCGGCTTCAGCGGGCGTCAGAACGCCGGTGGGCTCGTCGAGAATAAGGATCTCGGCGCCGCGATACATCGCCTTCAGGATTTCGACGCGCTGCTGCTGGCCGACGGGAAGCTCTTCGATCACGGCGTCCGGATCGACTTCCAGGCCGTAGTCCTTCTCGAGCCGGTTAAGCTCGGTGCGGGTGGCAGCGACGCCTTTGGCGAGAAGCGCGCCGCCTTCGGCGCCCAGCATCACGTTCTCAAGGACGGTGAAATTGTCGACAAGCATGAAGTGCTGATGCACCATGCCGATGCCGGCCGATATCGCCGTCTGGCTGTCGCGGATGGCAATGGGATTGCCGTTGATGCGGATCTCGCCGCTGTCGGCCTGATAGAATCCGTAGATGATCGACATGAGTGTCGATTTCCCGGCACCGTTTTCGCCGATGATCCCGTGGATCGAGCCTTTGGCGACGGTAAGGTTGATATCTTTATTGGCGTGGACAGCACCGAACTTCTTGTCGATGCCCACGAGCTCGATGGCAGGTGATTGGCTCACTATAGCAGGCTCCAGAAACCAGATTCCGGATAAGAAAAGGGCGTATGACGGTTTGCTTCGTCATACGCCCTCGTTTCATATCAGTTCTTCGGGCAGGCGTTGTCGGTCAGATAGTCGTGGACCTTGATGGTACCAGCGATGATATCGGCCCGCGCCTTGTCGACGGCAGCCTGCATGTCCCCGGTGACGAGCGGCTTGTTGTTGTCGTCCATGGCGACGGTAACGCCATCTTCCTTCAGGCCGAGGTTCTGGACACCAGCCGTGAACTTGCCGTTCTTGGCGTCGCTGAAGGCGTTGTAAACGGCGAGATCGACGCGCTTGACAACGGAGGTCAGAACCGAACCCGGATGCAGGTAGTTCTGGTTGCTATCGACGCCGATCGAGAGCTTCTTGTTGTCGGCGGCGGTCTGCAGCACGCCGAGGCCGGTCGCACCGGCAGCTGCGTAAACAACGTCAGCACCCTGGTCGATCTGGTTCTTGGTGAGTTCGCCGCCGCGAACTGGGTCGTTCCAGGCAGCGCCGGTCGTGCCGGTCATGTTCTGGAAGACTTCGATCTTCGGATTGGTGGCGCGTGCACCCAGCTCATAGCCGCACTCGAACTTGCGGATCAGCGGAATGTCCATGCCACCGACGAAGCCGACCTTGCCGGACTTCGAGGCGATAGCAGCCATAACGCCGGCGAGGTAGGAGCCTTCGTTTTCCTTGAACTTGACCGAGCGAACGTTCGGCAGGTCGAGACTGTCGTCGATCAGCACGAATTCGGTCTTCGGATATTCAGCTGCAACCTTCTGGAGAGCCGAGGTCCAAGCGAAAGAAACGGCGATGACCGGATTGAAACCCTTGCTGGCAAAGTTACGGAGCGCCTGCTCACCCTGGGTGTCGCCCGTCGGCTCGAAGTCGCGATAGGCGATGCCGGTTTCCTTCTTGAACTTTTCGGCGCCGTTATAGGCTGCTTCGTTGAAGGACTTATCGAACTTGCCGCCTGTACCGTAGACGATCGCCGGCTTGATGTCGGCCGCAAGCGCCGTCGCCGACATGGCAGCCAAGGCGAAAAGGGTCAGAAGGGATTTTTTCATGAGTCGCAGCCCTGTTGTTGCTATCTTGTTGGGTCCTCCCGCAAGCCCATTGTTCGGGCATGTCTGCGGAACCGCCAGCCTCCCCCGAGGCCAAGCTGGCGCATCCTTGCATGGCTGCACGAAAAATTCACGAGAAATTTTTCAGTTGGTAAAGATTTGTGGGAATTGCTGAAAACCTGCTCAAGGTAGCCGTTTTTTAAACAATTTCGCCCTCAAACTGCAATTTAATCGATCAAAAAGGTAGTTACCCGATGAGGCGCAACCTTGGATCAAATCCTTTTTCAACCGTCTCCCGGCTCCTCCAAGGCATGCGTTCGCGCTCGCCCGAATTCCCTGAATGGGACAGAATTAAAAGTGCCCGAGAGAGCACTCAGGCGCCGAGCCGACCAGCCGCCGCAGGTCTCTTATAGGCGACCATCCACAGCAACAGGGAGAGGATCAGGAAGACTGCGAAAGCCGGCTGAAACAGCAGCCACTGCATCGCCATGTCATAGAAGCGCGGATGAACATAGTAGGAGATCGCCGAGCGAACCGTCGCCAGCGAAGATGGGCTGACATCATTCCAGGCATCGCCCATCGGGGTCAGCACGACCGCCGAGGAGGCGACCGACTGAATGGAATCGATGGTTCCAGCAATGACCGCAACCACCAGCGCGACGAGGCTGGCAAAACGCAATAGGAAACGCATCATTCCCTCCGGATACTCATTACTTCCGGCCCAAAAGGGCCAATCCGTCTATCGCCGCCGCATCTATCTTCATAGATAAGTTGGCTGAGAAATAAGCGCAATGGGGATGAGATGCAGAGTTTTGCGACGATAAGTCAAAAATCTGTCAGATTCAGGTTGATTGCTTGGAATTCATCGGTATATATCGCGCCGTTCCGACGATTTGCGCCCCGAGCGGGTGCGAAACGCCTAAGAAGGACAGGTGGCCGAGTGGTTTAAGGCGCACGCCTGGAACGCGTGTGTGCGTGAAAGCGTACCGTGGGTTCGAATCCCACCTTGTCCGCCATATGGCATTGATTTCAATTCAAAAACTGAAGCTTCTGCGAGATCGCCGTTGCGGCATCAACGCCTTTGCTGTGTGGAAGAGCAGACCCCGGCAAGCGCTTTAAAGAAACGAAGAGACCGCTACCGGCTTTACGGAAATCCGATAGCAGTCCCTATGAGCCAGCGTTTCGCGATGCGCCGACAGACAAACTCCATCATTAGGCGCTGAGCCGCAGGCGAGCGGTAGGTCAGAACAATTCCGCCTTGCCGCCCGCATCTTCCATCAATGTGCTTGGCACGGCCGGAGGTAGGTTTGCCTCACGACACCCTCACTTCGTCTCCGCAATGCGCGCGGTCTTTCGCGTCGGGGCGTCCGAATAGCGGGCATCCATGGGCGAGAGGCCGCTTGGATTGGGTTGCGTGAAGATGCCATAGAGCTCGGGGCGGCGCCCGCGGATCCAGCGTTGGCCCGTGCATTTGTCGAGCAGCGAGAGATCCAGTTCGGTGCTGACGATCGCGTCCGCAGCTTCCCAGGTTTCCGCCAAGATCCGCCCATAGGGATCGAGGATCATGGCATTCCCCGTACGAACTTCGTCTTCATCCTGGCCGATGCCATTGCTGAATATGAGGAACATCCCGTTGTCGTGCGCACGTGACGGCAGCCAGCGCATGAACCATTCGCGGCCGTTCGGCCCGCGAATTTCGTCCTCGATGGCCTGCGGATCTTCATGGCGACGGATCCATTTTTCGACGGGGATACGCTTCATACCGTGCGGGCTGACCGATTGACCGCCACCGGCCTGATGCGGCGCGATCAGAAGCTCCGCACCGAGCAAGGCCGTTGCACGGGCGTTTTCGATGAGATTGTTGTCCCAGCAGATGAGGATGCCGACGCGGATGTCCCACGGAGTGTCGAAGACAGTGTAGCGATCGCCGCTCGATATGGCGCGATGCTCCCAGGCATGCAGTTTGCGATGGCAGTGGATCTGTCCGTCGGGCAGACACATTGCGTAGGAATTGTAGACCGCGCCATCGTCGCCAAGCTCCAGGAAGCCGGCGCCGATTCCGATGCCGAGTTCCCGCGCCAGCCCGGCGACGTAAGAGATGGACGGACCGGAGAGCGGCTCGGCGAGCGCACGGATAGCCTCGGCGTCGAGCTGGGGAACGTGCCAGTAGCCGCAGACGCACATTTCCGGAAACGCCACCAGCTTGCTGCCGTCGCCAGCCGCCTGCCGCGCAAGCGTGTTCACGCGGTCGAGATTATAGGCCTTGTCGCTCGCCCGGTGCTGAAACTGGACGGAAGATACTTTCAACATGATCGTCTTTGCTCCTGATGTCTTATGTCTGGGAGCAATTTGACCATAGAGCTTTCATTCCGTAAAATGAGATCTTCGATGTATTTAAGTCGCAAAAAGAATGGATCTTAAGTTACTCCGCTCCTTCATCCTGCTCGCCGATGCCGGCCATTACGGCAAGGCGGCGGACAAGCTATTCGTCACGCAATCGACGTTGACCAAACAAATCCAGGCTTTGGAAACATCGGTCGGTGGAGAGCTGTTCGAGCGCGGGCGACATGGCGCAAGGCTGACCGTGCTCGGCAAGCTGCTCAAGAAGGAAGCGCACAAGCTGCTGCGATTGAGCGATGAGGTGGACGCCAGGATGCGCCGCGCCAATGCGGGTCTGGCCGGCCTCCTCGATATTGCATTCGGCATTTCGACACTTATCCTCGCCCCGCGGCTGATTGCCGACTTCAGGGCGGGAACGCCCGACTGCCAGATCATGCTCGACGACCTGCCTTCGAGCGAGCAGCACCAGCGCCTGCTCGACGGACGGCTCGATGCCGGCTTTTGCCGCGCGCCCGGAGACGCAGAAGGGCTATCCTTCATGCCGCTGCTTGAGGAGCGGCTGGCGCTTGTGTTGCCGCTTGCCATGGATGAGCCACCCCTGAGCCGGCTATCGGTACTCAACGATCTGGGCTTCGTTGCACTATCGCCGGGTCGTGGATCGGGGCTAGATGCGCAGATCTTAAGATGGTGCGCGGCGTCACATTTCGAGCCCCGCATCATTCAATATGCCGAGGATATCTTGACCGTTCATGCCGTCGTTGCGGCCGGGCTGGGGGCGGCGTTCCTGCCCTTGCAGGGTGTGGAAGCCTTGGGCGGGCGCACGCGGCAATGGCAGCTGTCCGGCCCGGAATCTCGCTGGCCGGTAGGCTTGTGCTGGCGCAGCGACGACAGAAACCCATTGCTCCTGCGGTTCGTCGATCATATTCGCGCCATGGCTCATTGATTGAAAGCCCTGGCAAATCTTAGCAGCATCCGCGTCTAAGCCAATCTGGAATGGCCAAGCCATACGATTGGCTCTTGATCTTCTCCGGCAAGCTTCCCCTAGCGGGGCTCGGAGATGAACAATGTCACGCGCCGGCCAGGCGTAATTCGGCGAGATCGGCAAGCAGCTTCGGGCCGGTTGGCTCCCAGCCCAGCTTTTGCCGCGTCTTGGCGCTGGAGGCCGGCATGTCGTGTCCGGCAAACAGCGCGAGCCAGCCGAAGTAATCCCCGGCTTCTTCCTTGTCGACGGATTTGACCGGCAGGTTCAGACGCCGACCGATGGTTTCGGCGATATCGCGCATCGGAACACCCTCTTCGGCAGCCGCGTGATATCTGGCGCCCGGTTCTGCGCGTTCGACAACGAGGCGATAGAGGCGAGCGACGTCGGAAAAATGAGCGGCCGGCCAGCGGCTTTGCCCGTCTCCAACATAGGCGCAGACGCCCTTTTGCCGGAATATCTCGATCAAAGGCGTTATGAGCCCCTGGCTGACGGGATCATGCACCTGCGGCAGGCGCACGACCGAAACGTTAACGCCGATCTCGCTGGCGAGGATTGCCGCTTCCTCGGAAGCTGCTCGGGGATGCTTGTCCGAGCCGACAATCGCGTTGTCTTCCCTGGCGGGTTCGCCCGGCACGGTATTGGCAATCGGCGTTCCCGAGGTGATCACAAGCGGCCGGGCGGAACCCGCAAGCGCCATGGCAAGCGTCGCGATGACGCGGCGATCGTCCTCGCAATTCGCGGCAAATCTCGAGAAATCATGGTTGAAGGCGAGATGGATGACACCATCGGACTGCGAGGCGCCGCTCTTGAGAACGTCCTTATCCTCAAGCGTTCCGTGAAGAACCTCGGCGCCGGCAGCAGCGAGTGCCGCAGCTTTCTCCTGGGAGCGGCAAAGACCGAGCACCTGATGGCCAGCCGCAATCAACTCTCTGACGACGTTCGAACCGATGTTTCCGGTAGCGCCAGTCACGAATACACGCATGAACAAGTCTCCTTTTTCGTTGGAGACAAATCTGAGCTTATCACTTATTCTGGTAAAGTAGTGACCTTATCATAGTAAAAGCACTAACAGGATGACCGGCCTGCTCGACACTGAGAACCCGCTCGGAACCTATCTCAGGGACCGACGCTCCAAACTCGATCCATCCGTCCTCGGCTTTGCTTCGGAACGGCGGCGGACGCCCGGACTGCGGCGCGAGGAAGTGGCGCAGCGCGCCAATATCAGCCCGACATGGTACACATGGCTGGAACAGGGGCGCGGCGGCGCGCCTTCGGCCGACGTGCTCGACCGGATCGCCCGCGCGCTGATGCTGACGGAAGTGGAGCGGGAGCATCTGTTCCTGCTCGGCCTCGGCCGGCCGCCCGAAGCGCATTATCGCAGGAATGACAGTGTGACGCCGCGGCTGCAGCGTGTGCTCGATGCCCTCGAGCCGTGCCCGGCCCTTATCCGAACCGCCACCTGGGACGTCATCGCCTGGAACCAGGCGTCGCGCGTGATGCTGGTCGACTACGAGTCTCTACCGCCGGACGAGCGCAATATTCTGCGTTTCATCTTCCTCGATCCGCGCGCCCGCGCCGCGCAATATGACTGGGAAAGCGTGGCGCGCTTCACCCTGGGCGCATTCCGTATCGATGCGGCCCGCGCGGGCGCTGCGACCCAGATCGAACCCTTCGTCGCCGAAATGTGCCGCCTCAGCCCCGAATTCAGGGCCATGTGGCGGGATAACGATGTTCCCGGCACGCACACCGAAGCCGTCAAGCATATACGTCATCCGGTTCTCGGCCCGCTCTCGTTTGAATACTCGGCCTTCTCGGTCGACGGGCGAACGGATCTGAGCATGGTCGTCTACAATCCGGCAACGCCCGAGGACGCTGAGCGGATCAGATCGCTGCTATCAGCTCCCGCCTCGGACCTCGCCACGTCTGAAGGACCTTGGCACGCCTTGAGATCCTGACGGCCTTTGTCGCGATGGGAGCGGGCTGGAATGCCGAAGAGCGATAATCGGGAAAGACGACCTTCATGAGCACAGCGAGCGACGCCCGTTTCTGGGATCGGGCCTCACGCAATTACGCCAGGGGCGCTATCGCGGATCAGGCAGCATACGAGCGGACGCTCGGCCGCACTCGAGCCTTGCTTACGGCTGGCGATAGAGTGCTGGAGCTTGGCTGCGGCACCGGAACGACCGCGCTCCAACTCGCAAGCAGCGTTCGAGAATATCTTGCAACGGATATCTCTCCAGAGATGATCGCAATCGCCAATGAGCGGTACACTGCCGAGCCGATACCGAGCCTTGCTTTCAAGGTCGCGACCGCCGAAACCATTGCGCCCGGCCCGGCGCAATTCAATGCCGTTCTCGGATTCAACTATTTGCATCTCGTCCGCGATCTCTCAGGCACGCTTCGTCAGATTCACGGCTTGCTTGCTACGGAGGGCTTGTTGATCTCCAAGACTCCCTGCGTCGGCGAGATGAATCCGCTCATTCGGCTGGCGCTGCTGCCCGCGATGCGCGCGCTCGGCAAGGCACCCTATGCCGGCATCTTCCGGGCATCAGAACTCGCGGCGCAAATATCTGCCGCAGGCTTCGACATTCTCACCATGGAAAATCATGCGACAAAGGGAGATGACAAACGTCCTTACATCGTGGCCCGCAAGAGATAAGTGGGCAGTGGGCCTCGCATCTTTCGATTGACGCCGGCGCCGCGTCTGCCGTAAACCTCACCTGTCGAAAATGGCTGGCTTGGTCTCGGTAGGCCCAAGCCCTTCTCCCTGAGGAGAAGCTCTGTTCCACGCTTAGCGTGAGATACCCCGACGGTCCCCGCGCCCCGTGCGCGTTCTGGGTCTGTTGGGCAGCCATATGACAAAGCTCCTTCAGCAGACCTTTTTCGAAGGAGTTGTTTCATGTCTGCTATCGATAAATCCCAACCCATCCTCATCTATCTCGCCGGTGGCGTGCAGGGCGGCGCCGTCGTTCGCGCTGCGCTTCGACGGGGCTTTAAGGTGAGAGCGCTCGTTCGGGATCGCAAACGCGGCCCGGCGCTCTCGGCCATTGGCGTCGAACTTGTCGAAGGGGATCTTCGCGATCCCGCCTCGCTTCGCGCCGCCGGTGCCGACATCGCCCATGCCGTGATGCAAATTCCCATCGGATCGCAGGACGACATGCGCATCCAAGCCGAGAATGCGGTATCGGCGTCGATCGCATGCGGCCTGAAATCCGTTGTCCTGAAGCTCGCAAGCGCCAGCCGTTCGGCGCCTTGCGAGGAACCGAGCTTCGTCGCCAATGCAATGATCGAGGATATTGTCCGCCGATCAGGCCTGCCCTTCTGCATCGTGCGTCCCACCATGTATCTCGACAATCTGCTGAAACCATCCGCCCGGAAAGATATCGTCGATGAGGGTGTTTTCGCGCCACCGATCGCGGAATCCCAACGCATCGCCTGGACTTCGGTCGACGATTGCGCCCGCGCGGCCATGACCCTGCTCGCACACGGCATCCATTCCGGCGATTATCGCATCGCCGGACCAGACAGCGTGACAGGCAAGGAGCTGGTATCGCGGATGAGCCTATGGTTGGGGCGCCAGATCACCTATCGCGCCCAGCCGCTCGATGAATTCGAGAGAGATGTGGATGCCGCAATGGGACCCGGAACGGGGCGCCGCGTCGCGTCCAAGTTCCGCTTCTTCGCATCCAATCCCGACGAAGCGGATGCTATACTCTCGCGCCCGTTCGAATCGGGATCCGAGCTCAAGGATTTCCGACCGACCGGCATAGAGGAATGGGTTCGCCAACATCGACGAGCCTTCTTCGAAGGCAGTGCGTCGAGCGCTGGCGATCATGGAGCAATTCCGAGGAAAACCGCCTAGCGGCTTTGCCTCCGAACTGGCGGGAGAAACAAAAAGCCTTTGCCGCCGCCCTAGCGGCACATGCGTCAGTCGTAATAGGCCGGCGCATGTCTGAATTGCGGCCAGGCTTCGGGATCATGGCCCGTAACGATCATAGTGCTTGACTGCTCGGCCAGCACGCGAAGCTTTTGAACCGAGCGTACCGTCTCCACGGTGGACGTCAGGAAACCGGGAAGGGCCCTCTCGTTCCAATGATCCAGGGTGTAGGCGGCATCGACGGTCAACAGAATTGCCCCCGATTTCGGCAGGCGCAGCAGGAAGGACTGGTGGCCAACGCTATGGCCCGGCGTGAAAATCATCCTGAGCGTGCCATCGCCATAGAGGTCGTAGCCATCCGTGACGCTGCCCTCCAGGAATTGCCATTTCAGACCCAGGCGGTCGAAATCGCGGCGCACATAGGCGCCGGCGGCAAACCAATCGGGCGTAAAGGCATATTCATACTCCCGACGCTGGACGACGTGGGTTGCATTGGGGAAACGGCCGATGGCTCCGGTGTGGTCCGAATGCATATGCGACAGGACGACGAAGCGAACATCTTCGGGTGATAGGCTCAGCTTGGCCAGTTGCACAACGCACCCCTGTTCCTCGGTCATAAAGGGCTGGTAGCTGTCGACGCCATCGCCCCAATAGCCGCGCGGATCGGCCAAGCCTTCAACGGCGAGGCCGCCGTCGATGATGACGTTACCCTTGGGATGGGTGAGCAGAAACCAGGGCACCGGTATTTCATAATCGGCGCCACCCCCCTCGCCCATCCTGATGTCATGGACTTTGCATTTCTGAGTGCCTGACTGAAACATATATAGCCTGATCTCGCTCATCACCCTGCCTGCCGTTCGAAGATGACGTTGGTGTCGCCCCCTTGTTTCGACGATCGGCATGCCAGCCACTAGGCGGCATCGTCCACTTACATTTATCGGCTGAGCCGATATATTATCGGGATGGATCTATTGGTGGCAATGCGCGTCTATGTCAGGGTGGTGGAACGCGGCAGCATGTCGGCCGCCGCCCGCGACCTCGGCATGGGGCAACCCGCCGTCAGCGAGCGCATTGATCGGCTGGAGCAATATCTGGGCTCACGGCTGCTGCTGCGAAACACACGCAAGCTCTCCGTTACCGATACCGGCCTCGCCTTCTACGAACGGAGCAAACAGGTTCTCGACGCTGCGAGCGATGCTCTGGCCGTTGCGAATGGCGACCACCCGTTGCGCGGCACGCTCAGGATCGCCGCGCCGCACGGCATCGGCGAGGTCATGTTGCCGTCAATCCTGCTGAGGATGCGCGAACGCCACCCTGAGCTCAAGATCGATCTGGTGCTTAACGACATGATCGTCGATCCGGTGACGGAGGGCGTCGACATCTCGTTGCGTCTCGGCGATCTTGGAGAAGGCAATTTCATTGCTCGAAAGCTTGGCCATGTCGGCCGCGTGCTGGTGGCGTCGCCGGGCTATCTCGAGCGGCGTGGTGCCCCCGCAAGCCCCGGCGAACTCATCGACCATCCCTTTCTTCGAGTTTCCGGCCTCTTCAACGGCGCGCGACTTCGGCTGATTTCTGCGGATCGGCAAGAAGAACTCGCCGCCATCAACATCGTCCTCAGCACAAGTCACTGGCGGCCGTTGCATGGCTTGCTGCTGGATGGCGCTGGCATCGGCGTCTTGCAGCAGCCCGTTTGCACTGAGGATCTTACGAGCGGCAAACTGATACCGCTGCTGCCTGGATTTACCGTACCAGGGTTCGATCTGCATGCGCTGTACCCGGCGACGAGGCCGGTGGCGCCGCGAATTCGAACGATCCTGTCTCTGCTGGAAGAAGAGCTGCCTGCGCTCCTGGCTTAAACCGGAAGATCGGCGGCCAGAACCTCACATCTCGCCATCGCCCAGCAAAGGTCCTCTTCGCTTCCGGCTTTGGCCGCTTCATGGACCTGCTGCAGGCCAATCCGCAGCTGATAGCAACGCAACACCACCGGATCGCCCATCGCTTGCGGTTCGCACTCCACGAAATAACGCGCCTGCTCCTCCATGCAGGCGAGCCAAGGACGCCAGAAGAAGATGTTGGCGACATCATAGAGCGGATCACCAAAGAGCGCTTCGCTCCAGTCGATGACGCCGGTGATGTTCACACCGTCAGTCAACACGTTGTTCGATCCGAAGTCTCCATGCACAAGGCAACGGAATTCGGGACATTCCGGTACGAAATCCATGAAGAGAGACAGATGCCGCTCCAGCCAAGGTCCGCCTACTGACGTTTCGACGCTTTTCCAGTCGTAGTGCTGCCCAAGCGAAATCGACGCCAGAAAGTCACGCCAACTCGAATGCTCTGCATTCCCTCGCGCATCGAAACGGCCGTATCCCCGCGTTTCATGAAGCGGCGATTGCGCGATTGTCCGCAGGACGCCTGCGGCCGAGCCGACGACGTCAGGCAAACCAGCCGGCGGCAGATCCTGCAAGGTAACGCCCGCAGCGCGTCTGGACACGCAATAGGAAAATGGCCCGACCGCGCCGATGGACAGGACTTCAGGAATAGGCAATTCCAAGGCCGCGAAACGCCTTTGGCAGAAGGCATCCTTCTGAAAGTCATCAGCCACATTATTGATCCGAAGAATAAGGTCCTCATCGCCGAGGCGCATGCCGAAGACCTGTGACTCCTCGCCCTCGGAGACGGTGCTCCACTGCGATACCGGGCCAAGATCGCGCTCTACGGCCTCTACAATGGTCTTGCGCGGCAGTGTCGGCTTCATCGGCTCTCCTCATCGTGCTTAGGGGAATGCGGCGACCGCGAGAGCATCGGGATCGCTGCATTGCCGACGGCTATATATCATTTCCGCCGATCTTTTGCGTCGCGACTGCCGGCGTCGCCCGCAGGGTCAGCGCCCAGAAAAGAAGGGTTGCCATGCTGATGGCGGCGCCAGAGAGGCACACACCAGTCCATCCCGCATGGGCGTAGATGATGGTCGAGGTCGAGGAGCCGATGGCGCTGCCGATCGAATAGAACACCATATAGGCTGCGGTGAGACGGTTTTGCGCCTCCGGCCTGACGCGATAGATCATACCCTGATTGGCGACATGCGTTGCCTGAAGGCCGAAATCGATGACGAGGACGCCAATAACAAGCCAGAGGATCGAATGGTCCAGCATCGAGATCGGTAGCCAGGCAAATAACATCAATGCAAGCGCGATGCCGGTGACCCGTTGACCATGACCGCGATCGGTCCAGCGCCCTGCCCGGACGGCTCCGAGCGCGCCCGCCGCGCCCGCAAGGCCAAACAGGCCAACTTCCGTATGCGACATGGAGTGAGGCGGTGCGGTCAGCGGTAAGACAAGCGGCGCCAGCAGCGTGGTAATATTGGCGAAGATCAGCATGGCGATAACGGCGCGGATGCGTAAAACGGGTTCTTCGACCAGCAGCGTCGCCAGAGAGCGGATGAGGCCAAGATAGGAAAGGCTCGATTTCGGCTTCTCCTGCCGCGGCAAAGCACGCCACAACAGGAATGCGATCACCAGCGTCAGCAATGCCGAGACAATATAGACCGTCCGCCAGCCGGAGATGTCGGTGAGTGTTCCGGCCACGCTTCGCGCCAGAAGAATTCCAAGCACGATGCCACTGGTGACCATACCAACGATGTGACCGCGCTCGGAGGGACGCGCAAGGCTCGCGGCATAGGCGACCAGCGCCTGGGTTACCACGGCCAGGAAGCCGACAGCCGCCATGGAAGCCAGCAGCATCGTCGCATTGCTGGAAACGCTGACGCAGACCAGGGCAACCACGGTCAGTATCGACTGCATGACGATCAGCTTGCGCCGATCGACGAGGTCGCCGAGCGGCACAAGCAGGATCAGGCCCAGCCCGTAACCAAGCTGCGTTGCGCCGACGATGAGGCCGGCGACAGTGCGCGAGAGCTGCAGGTCATCTGCCATGACATCGAGAAGCGGGTGGGCGAAATAGGCATTGGCAACCGCCAGACCGCTGGCGACCGCAAACAGCAGGATGGTCAGACGCGTCGGCGGCGCGCTGCCTGCAATGTCCGGAGAAGACGCCTCGGTTTGGCCCTTGGAGGCGGTCGCCTGAGCGGAATCGAGACGTACAATATCGTTCGCGCCGCCCGCCGGCGGCACGTCTTGCCTGATTGTCATTGCAAACTCCCGCATTTTTGGTTTAATAACGAAACCAAATATCGAATAACAGTGTTGGTTTAATAATGCAACCAATCTTGTGCGCAAAATGCGGGGAAGGCTAAGGGAATGGTGGCGCGCAAAAGCCTCAAAGGCGATTACTGCCCGAGCGCGCGCTCACTGGATGTGATCGGCGACTGGTGGTCCCTGCTGATCGTGCGCGACGCCTTCGACGGGCTGACGCGTTTCGGCGAATTTCAAAAAAGCCTCGGCATTGCCAAGAACATCCTCACCGAGCGCCTGAAGACTCTGGTGGCGAGCGGTATCCTTGAGCTTGTTCCGACAAGCGAAGGTGGTGCGCGCATGGAATATCGGCTGACAGCGATGGGAAAAGATCTCTTCCCGGTTATGGTGGCGCTGCGCCAGTTCGGCGAACGCCATCTTTTTGAACCGGCGGAAGACCATTCGCTGCTGGTGGATCGTGCAAGCAGACAGCCCGTGCACCTCGACATCAGGGCACAGGACGGCCGGCTCATCGGCCCGGATGAAACGGTTATCGTGAGAATACCGGACGAAAAATAAGAGGGCGCGAGCGCCCTCGGAAGCCAGTCTTAAAACACGAGCGAGCGATGCAATTGCGCGCCCGCCCAGGCGCCATCGCCAACCGCCAGCGTTACCGAATGCGGGATGCGCGCGGCATCGCCACAGGCAAAAGCGCCGGGAATGGTGCTTTCCTTCGTGGCATCGGTCTGGATCTGCGTTCCGAATAGCGTGGCCTCGATGCTGCAGCCGAGATGTTCGGCAATCGGGCTGGCCGGCGCAACCTTCGACGCGGTAAAGAGCCCGGCAAATTGCAGCAGGCGACCGTCGGTCAACCGCACATCCGCCTTGCCTTCCAACCTCATAACCGGGATCTCCTCGATCGTTACGCCACGAGCGGCGAGATCGGCGCGCTGCGGCTCATCCGGCAGGAAAGCGCCGTTTAGGAATAACGTCACCTCTCCCCATTCAGGCAGTAGCTGCGCCTGATGCAGCGACATGGGGCCGGTGGCAATGCAGCCGATGCGGCCCTGATCAAGCTCGTAGCCATGGCAATAGGGGCAGTGGAAGACGCTCTTGCCCCAGCGTTCGCCGAGACCTTCGATGGCAGGAAGAGTATCGGACACGCCGGTCGCAAAGAGAAGCCGGCGGCCATCATGGCGCCTACCATCGGCGGTCGTGACAACAAAGGCATCCTTCTCGCCCTCAGCCCGCTCGGCATTGCCCTCGACCCAGGTCAGTGTCGGATAGACCAAGAGCTGCTCACGCGCCTTGCCGGCGATCTCTGCCGGATCAACCCCATCCTGGCCGAGAAAGCCGTGGGACTCTTCAGCGAAGCGATTGCGGCGCTTGCCGGCATCAATGACCAGCACCTTGCGGCGGGCACGGAGAAGCTGGAGGGCGGCCGCCATTCCGGCGTAGCTGCCCCCAATGACGATGACGTCGTGTCTCATGATATGGTCCTTCTTTCGCGCCACTCCGCATGGCGCCGCGCGAAGTCAGCGGCGAGATCAGCGAGAGTGACGGTTTCAAAACGCTTGAGCAGCAGCGCCTCAGCGTCGGCAAAGGCGTCGTCGAGTACGGAGTTGACGGCCTGCTCCACAAGACATTCGGGCGTTTCGTTGCGATTGCCGATCGCAAAGACCGCGGGTTCGCCGAGCGCCTCGTGCAGCTGCCGCAGCGTTACTGCGCCGAGATCTGCGGCGATCGTCCAGCCGCCCGTATGCCCCTTGGCGGAGCGGACGATGCCGACCTCACGTAGAAGCCCCATGGTGCGGCGCACGACGACCGGATTGGTGTTCATGCATTGCGCCAAGGTCTCCGAGGTGACGGGAGCGCCCTGCTCGGCCATATGGAGAAGGGCGTGCAGGACGGAGGAAAGGCGGCTGTCTCTTTTCATGTAACTTCAATTATTACGATTCGACGCGACAATCAAGTGCCGAACCGCAAGAGAGATCGCCAGGCTGGAACGCCTCCACTTTTCCTGGAAATGCTCTAGATGCGCCCTTTGAAACGGACATCCCGCGCCGAGGCGCAGATGCACACCTCATCGCCAAGCGACCATTCCGCTGCTCTCGCCGCCATTGCGGCCGGAACAGCATCCGAGCCCGGCCCGGCCGGAACGTCATAAGTCGCATGCGCATCATGCGGCAGCAGCACGCCATAGCCGAGCTCCAGCGCGGCGCGCGCCGTCGCAGCAACGCACATTTCCGAAAGCACGCCGCAGATGACGAGATCGTGCACGTCCGAGGCTTCGAGAATGTCTTCGAGATCTGTGTCCTCGAACCCGTCATCCCCGACCTTTCGGATCACACTCTCGCCGGGAAGATGCGGAAAGTGCAGCTCCCATCCGGCCTGAAGCGGCTCGTCCACGGCGCCGGGCTCGCCGTCATTCTGCAGGAATATTACCGGCGCGCCAGCACTGCGGGCCTCTGTCAGCAGAACTGATATCATCGATAGCAGTACCTCGTGACCGGGCACAGCTTCGGCCCCTTGCACGAAGGCGCTCTGCACATCGACGACGACAAGCGCATCGACCGGAGAAAGGTGATCGCCAATCTCGTGCTGCTCTTCGTTCATCGATCAATCGCTCCGATGCCTGAGGAAAACCCCCCAGCATATGTGGCGGCATCGAACCTCTCACAATATGCGAGTGTCTCAGAGAAGCGCTTTGATGACCATTTCAGAACCAAGCAACAGAAGGCAGACCAGAAACCAGCGGCGGAAGCTTGCCGGGCTGACGCGATTGCGGATGATCTGCCCCGCCCCCATGCCGGCCAACGCCGGAATGATTGCAAGGGCCGACATTGCCAGATTATCGATACGAAAGGCGCCGTGCCATGCAAGCGCACCAGCTAACGCTATCGTCGAAACAGTGAAGGAAAGGCCGAGCGCCTGAACCAGATCATCCTTCTCGAGGCCCAGCGCTTGGAGATAGGGAACCGCCGGCACGACAAAGACGCCCGTGGCGCCTGTCAGCAAGCCGGTCGCAAGGCCAATGACCGGCGACATCAACGGCTCTAGCTTGGCCGGTACACGAAGCTGACGGGCGAAAAGCGCATGGGCAGCATAGAGGACGAGGGCCGCGCCCAAAGCGCCTGTCGTTAGCTGCGAATTGCCGCTGGCAAGCAAGGATGAGCCGGCGAAGGTGCCAGCCATCACTAAGGCTATCAGTAGCCAGAGCCGCAGCACAAGCTTGCCAAAACTCGGCCCTGCCAAGAGCTGCCAGACATTGGTCACGAAGGACGGCACGATCAGCAGGCCTGCCGCAGCGAGCGGCGAGATCAATGCGCCGAGCACCCCCATCGCCACGGTCGGCAACCCCATGCCGGTGATGCCTTTGACGATGCCTGCGGCAAAGAAGGTGGCGAAGATCGCGGCAACGAGCCATGTCGAATGATCCATCATGCCCTTCCCTAGCAAATCCGGAGAGCCGGACAATGCGGATGATGCGAAGGCAGACTTCGGCTATGCCGAAGGCTGGGTATGCGGTAGTATTCGCTTATGCGTTTCGACCTGACCGACCTTCGCCTTTTCCTTGCCGTCGTCGATGCCGGCAGCATTACCCATGGCGCTGCCGATGTCGGACTTTCGCTGCCGGCTGCTAGCGAGCGATTGCGCGACATGGAGGCCAATGGCAGCATACGGCTGCTGGAACGCGGACGACGCGGCGTTCGTCCGACCCCAGCGGGCGAAGCGCTGGCGCATCATGCCCGCCTGATCCAGCGGCAGCTCGCCCAAATGCGCGGCGAACTCGGTGAACATGCCGGCGGCATGCGGGCAACCATCCGGCTTCTCGCCAACACCGCCTCCATGACGGAACTCCTGCCCAAGCGCCTTGCGGCCTGGTTGGTCGAGCATCCGCGCGTCGATATCGAACTCAAGGAGCGCCAGAGCATCGAAATCGCCAAGGCCGTTTCGGCGGGGCTGGCCGATATCGGCATCCTCTCGGACGCTGTCGATACGTCAGGCCTGATATTGCAGCCCTTCGCGACCGACAGGCTCGCGGTAGTCATGCCGCGCGATCATAAGCAGGCCCCGGCGAAACGGATTGCTTTCGCCGATATCGTGCACGAGCATTTCATCGGGCTTGCCGGCGGCGCGCTGAAAGAACACATCGACGCGCAGGCTGCCAGGCTCGGTACGAGGCTGAAGACGCGCGTGAGGATGCCGACCTTCGAAGCCATCTGCGAGATGGCCGCTGGCGGTGTCGGTCTTGGCATCGTCCCCGAAATAGCCGCACGGCGTTGCAGCCGCTCGATGGGCATAACCGTACTCCGCCTTACCGACGACTGGGCGACACGCAGGCTTTCGGTTTGCGCCCGTTCACTGGAAGATCTACCGCAACCGGCGCGCGATCTTTTCCAGCAACTGGCAACGGCGAAACTACGACCTACATTGGTAAAACCATCGCGGATCGAATAGGGTCGCGCGCATTGCTGCCTGGAGGAGGCAGCCGATTGGGAGGTCAACATGGAATTTCGGGACGACGATCTCGATCGATTCGAGGTGGAGGGGCCGACACCCTTGCCGGACACGGAAACAAAGGGTCATGTCGATCATGACGGCGCCCGCATCTGGTATGCATCCTACGGCAGCGGCGCTCCGGTGATCCTCCTGCATGGCGGCCTCGGCAACAGCTGCAACTGGGGCCACCAGGTGCCGGCACTGATCGAATCCGGCGACCGCGTCATCGTCATCGACAGCCGTGGCCATGGCCGCAGCACCCGCGACGAGCGAACTTACACCTACGAACTGATGGCTTCCGATGTGCTCGAGGTCATGGACAGGCTTGGGATCGAGAAGGCTGCGGTTGCGGGATGGAGCGACGGCGCCTGCATCGGTATGGTCCTTGGGCATACCCACCCGGAGCGGATTTCCGGTGTCTTCTTCTTCGCCTGCAACATGGATCCGAGCGGCACCAAGGAATTTGTGGCGACGCCGATCATCGAACGCTGCTTTTCACGGCACACGAAGGACTATGCCGCCTTGTCGGCCACCCCCGATGCGTTCGATGCCTTCGTCGAGGCCGTCAGCTTGATGCAGCGAACGGAGCCGAACTATACTGTCGCCGATCTCGCCGAGATCAAGGTGCCGGTCGCCATCGTGCAAAGCGAGCACGACGAGTTCATCAAGCGCGAACATGCCGACTATCTCGCGCGGCACATTCCCGGCGCGGAAATGATCCTTCTGCCTGACGTCAGCCACTTCGCACCGGTGCAGCGGCCGGCTCAATTCAACGCCGCCCTGCTCGCATTCCTCACTCGGATCAAGGCCTAATACGAGATTCAGTTGCGCACGTCCGATTGTTGGAATAAATGATGACCATCATATATTCCAACTCCCGAGACCGAATCGCCGCTGACAGGCCCTTCCGCCCCGGGGAGCAATTTTCGCTCCAGGCAGGAGAATTTCATGACAGTAAATTTATTTTCGCCGCTTGCTATCGGTCCCCATGAACTGGCACATCGCGTCGTCATGGCACCGCTGACGCGAATGCGGGCAAGCCAGCCGGGCAATGTCCCCTCGGCGCTGAATGCCGAATATTACGGGCAACGCGCGACTAAAGGCGGGCTCATCATTTCCGAGGGGTCGCCGGTTTCGCTTGTCGGGCAAGGCATGCCGGCAACCCCCGGCATCCACACGCCAGAGCAGATCGAAGGCTGGCAGGCGGTCACGGATGCGGTTCACAGCAAGGGCGGCAAGATCTTCCTGCAGCTCTGGCATGTCGGGCGCATTTCCCATTCTTCTCATCAGCCGGACGGCGCTCTGCCCATCGCCCCCTCCGCCATTGCCGCCAGGGGGCAGGCGTTCACCGCCTCGTTCGAGCGCGTGCCGTTCGAGACACCTCAGGCGATCGACATCGATCTGATATCGCTGCTCATCGACATCTATGCTCAGGCCGCCGCCAATGCAAAGCAAGCCGGCTTTGACGGTGTCGAGATCCACGGCGCAAACGGCTATCTGATCGAGCAATTCCTGCAGGCACGCACGAACCATCGGACCGACCAATATGGCGGGTCGATCGAAAACCGCACGCGGCTTCTGCTCGAAGTGGTTGAGGCCGTTTCCAAGATCTGGGGGTCGGAGCGGGTCGGCGTTCGCCTCTCGCCGTTCGGCATCGCCAATGACAGCGGCGAGGACGATCCCTTGCGGCTCTACGGCCATGTCATTCGCGAGCTGAACCGGCTGCATCTTGGTTATCTGCACCTGATCGAGCCTCGCGCCAGCGGTGCGGGCCAGGCTGAGGTCGACCACAAGAATGTTCCCTCGGCGGCAGAACTGTTCAGGCCGGCATGGTCGGGCAAGCTGATCGTAGCCGGAAACTTCCGGCCCGATACCGCCGAGGCAGCGCTTGCGGCAGGCCATGCCGATGCAATCGCCTTCGGCCGCCTGTTCATCGCCAATCCCGATCTACCTGAGCGCATCCGGCGCAGCGCGGCGCTAAACCCCTACCACCGCCCGACCTTCTATGGCGGCGGCGCCGAGGGCTATACCGATTATCCGTCACTCGATGATGCCATGGAGGCAGCAGAATGAGCACGCCAAGCGCCGTTATCGTCGGAGTGGGAGCAGAACAGGGCCTGGGTGCCGCGCTCTGTCGCCTGCTCGCAACCAAGGGCTATCATGTCTTCATCGCCGGCCGGACGCCGGCGAAAATCGACAAGGTCGCCGCGACCATCAAGGCATCTGGTGGCAGCTCCGAAGCCATCGAAACGGATGCTACGGATGAAGCTGCCGTCGTGCGCCTTTTCGAACATGCTTTCACAGCTCAAGATGACATCGCCGCGCCAGATTTCGTCGTTTTCAACGCTGGCATCAATCGTCCGATCAGTTTTCGCGACCTGACGGCTGAGCAATTCGAGGAGTTCTGGCGCATCTGCTGCTTCGGCGGTTTTCTCGTCGGGCGCGAGGCGGCGCGGCATCTGGCCCCACTCGGCCGCGGCACGGTGATCTTCACCGGCGCCTCGGCCAGTCTGCGCGGCAAGGCGGGCTATGCGCAGTTTGCCGCCGCCAAGGCCGGGCTGCGTATGATCAGCCAGAGCATGGCGCGGGAATTCGGGCCGCTCGGCCTGCATGTCGCCCACACCATCATCGATGGTGGCATCGATGGCGAGCGGCTCCGTTCGCGGCGTCCCGATATGGATGCCGATGGCCTGCTCAATATCGACGCTATTGCCGAATCCTATTGGCATATCCATCGCCAGCATCCTTCGGCCTGGACGCAGGAACTCGATCTGCGGCCCTACAAGGAAAATTTCTGACGCCGCGATGCGAGGCTCTTGGGCACCTCATGGGGCAGTCCTAGCAGTTTCGCGACAGGGCTTTAGCTATGGCAAGAAACTTCGGATCTTCGTGCCGGTTGCCATGTCGGCCGTCCGTACTTTCCCGTTGAGCGATTTCACTCGGGATCGTGAAGGACCAGGCCGACGACCGGCCTCGGCTACGAAGGAAACGTGTGAGCCACCCAAGTGTGCCGCGCTTGCCCGCATTTCCCTCACCTTCACTCGGAGGTGGGCCAACTGCGTTCGGATTTGCGGGATCGCCCCAGCGAGCGTGATAGAGGTCCTTGAAAAGATAGTCGGTCGTCATTTCCATTCCTCACGAATTGAATCGATTCAATATTGATGCATACTGGCGAATTGAATCGGTTCAATAATACGCCGCTGGAAACCATCGTCAAGCAGAATTGAACCGA
Organism: Rhizobium sp. BR 314; assembly: GCF_047445805.1. Lineage (NCBI taxonomy): Bacteria > Pseudomonadati > Pseudomonadota > Alphaproteobacteria > Hyphomicrobiales > Rhizobiaceae > Rhizobium > Rhizobium sp. BR 314. The sequence goes on from NZ_JARWLA010000018.1 coordinate 59,268, forward strand.
TACAACTTCGTTGCTAGGATGCATCTGAAACACATGGAGAATTTCAATTGGCCAAGGGCACGATCAGGCTCGCGGACGTCGCCAAGGCGGCGGGCGTATCGCAGGGAACCGCCTCCAATGTTTTCAGCCGGCCCGATGTGGTGCGTGAGGAAGTGCGCGAACACGTTCTCGAAACAGCCAAGCGGCTCGGCTATGCCGGCCCGAGCCTGACGGGGCGCCTGCTGCGGGCAGGAAAGGTCAACGCGATCGGAGTAGCGGCCGTGGAGCCGCTCGCTTATTTCTTCGACGATCCCTGGGCAAGGGCGCTTCTGGCCGCTGTTTCCCAGGTTTGCGATGCCAGCGGCACGGGCCTTGCGCTCGTTTCTGCCAAGGACCGGCAGAAGCTGGATTGGAACATCAAAAGCGCATTGGTTGACGGCTTCATCCTCCTCTGCGTCGAAGGCGGCGAAAAGCTGGTTGAGCTGACGCGCGAGCGGCAGTTGCCCTTCGTGGCGCTGGCCCTGAACGACGACGATCCATCGATCGCCTCGATCAGCGTTGACAATCTGGGAGGTGCCGCCATGGCTGCCCGGCATCTGGCGGAGCTGGGGCACAGACGTTTCGGCGTGCTTGCGACCGAACTTTCAAACGACCATGTCGGACCGGTCGGCATCGCCGAGATCGAGCGGGCGATCTATTCCACCTCACGCGATCGAGCATTCGGCTACTGGAGGGCACTCGAGGCCTTCGGCATCCGGCGCGAAGATGTGCCAGTCTACGAGACAATCAACGACAAGCCGAGCGTCGAAGCCGGTCTCGACTTTCTGTTTTCGGCTCCTGAGCCGCCGACGGCGATCCTTGCGATGTCGGACAATATCGCTCTGCTGACAATCAATTGGCTGCGGGCACGCGGCCTTTCGGTTCCTCAGGATGTCTCCGTGATCGGTTTCGATGGCGTGCCCGAAGGCGGCATGGTCGAACCGGGCCTCACGACGATGGCGCAACCCTTTGCCGAAATCGCGCAACGCGCCGTCAGGGCGGTTCTCGAGGATGCCGTACCGGCAGAGGGTGAGATGATCGATGTCACTCTGGTGGTGCGCGGCAGCACAGCCGCGCCGAAGCGCTGATTTCTCGTCAACCGAAATCGGCAAAGGCCGCCAGGAGCGGCATCATCAGCCCGCAGTCTGCTCGCCCTCCACACCCGCCGCCCGCATCTGCATAAGTTGGCGAGCGGCCGCGGCGGTGGCGTCCTTGTCGCTGGCGACCTGCACGGTCGGCAAGGCGAACTGGATGCCATTGTCATCGAAGGCCTGCTTGATGAGGGCCAGCGCGCTGCGGCGGATGACGGAGAGTTCGTTGGGCTTGGCGGTGATCGCCAGCCTGATCTCGATGGCAAAATCGCCGAACTGCTCGACGCCCTTCATCTTCAGCGTCTGAATGATGCTGGGCTTCAGGTCCTCATCTTCGAGCAATCGCTGGCCGATGTCCTTGATGATCTTCTTCAGCTTCACCAGATCGGTATCGTAGGTGACCTTGACGATGATCTTGTCTATGGCCCAATCGCGGTTCATGTTGTTGACCGCGCCAAGCGAGCCGAAGGGGATCGTCGCCAGCGGACCGCGCTGGTGGCGCAGTTTCACCGAGCGCAGGCTGAAGGATTCCACCACGCCCTTGTAGCGGCCGCTTTCGATGTATTCGCCGATGCGGAAGGCGTCGTCCCAAAGGTAGAATATGCCACTGATCACGTCCTTGACGATCGTCTGGGCGCCGAAACCGACGGCAACGCCGACGACGCCGGCGCCGGCGATCAGTGGTCCGATCTGAACGCCGAGACCAGACAGCACCATCATAATGGCAATGATGCCGATGACGACGGCGAGAATGTTGCGGAAGATCGGCAGCAGCGTCTGCAGGCGGGCGCGGCTCGCCCTCATCTCTTCGGTATCGCCGATGGCGGGGAGCGATTGCATCACCTTGCCGTCTATGTAGGTCTTTGCCAGCTGCCAGACGAGATCGGCGACAAGCAGGATGACGATGCCGCCGAGGATGCCGCGCGCAATTTTGCCGATGACCGATTCACTGCCGCTCATCATCGCATGCGCCTCGACACCAAGCACCTTTCCGAGCCAGAGTGCCGCAAAAGTAATGATCAGCGCACGCACACCGCGATCGAGAAGCACGGCCGCGAGCTTGCCGGCTCCGAAAATGCCATCGGCCGCGTCGTGCAGCGCCTCGATTGCCCGCGTGGACACAGAAAGAATGCGCGGCAGCAGGACTGCATAAATGCCGATCCATAAGAGACCGTCGAAGCCGGCGACCCATAGGCCCCACAGTGCCGCGAAGAATATCGTCAGCAACCACGAAACCGTCTTCGCCCCGCGCTTTTCCGATGAGACGGGCCTCGACCACACGGCGGTAACAGCAATCACATAGAGGCCAATGCCGAGCGCATAGCCGATGAGATCGCGCGCGCCGGCTGAAAAGCCAAGCGAGGTCACGGCCTCCATGATGGCCCAGCCACAGGCGAAATAGGTGGTGAACACCATGCATCGCCGGTACCAGTATATCGCCACACCGCGCCTTTCGGCGATGCGCGCCGTGCCGCCATCCTCGTCCAGAATATCGTTCGCCCGGCGCATGGCGATCAGCTCCAACAGCAGCTTGCCAATGGCGAATGCCAACCGGATGGAAACAAGTGCGATGACGCAGGCGATGGCAAAACTCTCAATCACCGGCGGCCAATCGAAGGCCAGAAGCGGAACGAGAGTCGCCAGACCATGGACGATGGCTGGCACCACGCCACCCAGAAACTGAAACCGTGCGGCTTGCAGCTCGGTCTCTGTGCCGGCGGCGGCGGCTTCACGCTGCGCGCGCCTCGCATTGATGAAGCGCGCGACCGCGAGTTCCGCCACCAAACCCAGGAAAAAAAGTATCACAACCTGGATGATAATGCGCAAGACGCCGACCGTTCGGCCTTCGTCCTCCAGCTTTTCGGAAGCCGTCATCACCTCAAAGGGCAGGGTCATCGCTGCCCCGGAGACGATTTCGAAGTGGTGGCGCGTATGCCCGAGCATGCCGGATAGTACGGACATCTGGTCGCCGTTCGGCGAAGCGGAATCGGGAACGACAGCGGGCTGATTGTTCGATTGCGATGCGAGCCATTGCCGGACATCCGGCTCGTTCATCAACTGGATGAGTTCGCGCACCTTGTCGGGTGCCGGCGCCGCCGGTTGCGCGGCGGCAGAGCTCTGGGCGAACGAAGAAACGGGAACGAGCAACGCGAACAGACAAAAAAGCAGGGCCCCGACCGACCGCCTGCCACCCCCGACATTCCTCATGCGCGCCGCCCTTCCCACGATCGGTCCTCTTTCCCGCAGACTATACGCCTTTTTGCTGCGGGCAAGCAGGCACTTACCGCCATGCTCCCGCGTCGCCGCGTCGGCATTGCCGCAGGGTGGTTGCCGCGCTAGGTTCTGCGGCAGGTACCGTTTGATGCTTGAGGATGCGCGTGTTCAATTTCCTTAAAAAGCTCTTCGGTAGGGGCAAGCAGATGGAACAGGGGCCGCCGGCTCCAGCGACGCCAGACGCCATCCCCATCAGGACGCTGGATCTCAACATCCCCGACGAAGCCTTGCAGGACGAAGCCCGTTTTGCGACCTATCTGCAGGAGCGGCTGCCGTTTTTCGGCGACCTGATTAGGATCGACTATGATGCCAACGTCGGAAGTCTGACGCTGCACAGCCGCAGCGGCGATACGATGACGAAATTCCTTAACAACGCGCTGCTGGCGCTCAGGGAAAAGCGCGGACCGGCTCGCGCCCATGCGCTGTTGAACTACCTCAACATGGCCGAAACGATGGAGGACAACAGCGAACTCGGCAGCGTCCTGCCGGTGTTAAAGGCGCGCGATTTCATCGACGTTGCACGGCAGCAGATGATGCACGCCTTCAAGGATGAACCGGATCCGCCGCAATTCGTCTATCTCGACGAGACGGAGGGCCTGATCAAGCTCTTCGTGGTCAACGGCGAGACCAACGTCAGCTATGTGATGTCGACGACCCTGGACGACTGGGGCATCGACGCAAGGGAACTTGCCGAACTGGCGCAAGGAAACCTGCAGAAATTCCTCGACAAGACCGGCCTGCAGATCGCCAAGCGCAGCCGATTTCAATATATCGAGGTGGATGGCCAGTTCGAATCCAGCGTCGCCTTTCTGCCGAGTTTCTGGGCGCAGATTCAAGAGCAGTCCAACGGCGCCGCGCCGATCGCCGCGTTCCTGTCCCGCGACAAAGTGTTCTTCACCCACGAAAAGGATGTCGAGGGATTACAGCTTCTGGAGCTGATCAGCGCCGATCTCAGCGATGTGCCCTATGTTATTTCGCCGGATCAATATCGATGGGAGAATGGCAGATGGACGCTATTCAGGCGCGTCGCCCGGATGGAAGCGGCGAGCCGCCATTAAAGCAGCTCGCGATATCGCGCGAAGACCTCAAACGAACACGTCCTGGTCGACACGGTCTTCCGCGCCGAAGAACTTCAGATAGCGCTCGACTTCCGCAGGCTCGCCAGTCGCCTTCTGGGGGTTGTCTGAGAGCTTGACGGCCGGGTGGCCGTTGGCTTCGATGACCTTGCAGACGATGGAGATGGGATTCAAACCCTTGAGTTCGGTCGGCGCACAGCCGGCGAAATCGTTGGTCAGGTTTGTACCCCAGCCGAAGCTCATGCGAACGCGGTCGTCGAAATGCTTGTAGGTGTCGATGATGGCGTCGACGTCGAGGCCGTCGGAGAAGATCAGCAGCTTCTGGCGGGGATCGCGGCCCATCTTCTTCCACCAGTCGATGATCTTCTCGCCGCCTTCGATGGGGGGGGCGCTATCGGGGCGGAAGCCGGTCCAGTCAGCCACCCATTCCGGCGCGTTGCGCAGGAAAGAGGCCGTGCCGAAAGCATCGGGCAAAACGACGAGAAGGTTGCCGCCATAAAGGCGGTTCCAGTCGCGCAGCACCTTATAGGGAGCCTTGCCGAGCTCTTCGTCGTTCTGCGCCAGTGCGGCAGCGACCATCGGCAACTCATGCGCATTGGTACCGACGGCTTCGAGGTCGGAATCCATGGCGAGCAGCACGTTGCTCGTACCGGTGAAGGCATGCGGTACGCCTTCCTTCAGTGCTTCGACGCACCAACGCTGCCAGAGGAAGCTGTGTCGGCGGCGAGTGCCGAAATCCGAGATGCGCAGGCCCGGCAGCTCCCGCAGGCGCTCAACCTTTTCCCACATCTTGGCCTTGGCACGGGCATAGAGCACATCGAGTGTGAAAGGACCGAGTGCCCTTAGCGCCGAACGCGAGCGAAGCTCGTTGATGATCGCAAGCGCGGGGATTTCCCACATCGTAGTTTCTTTCCACGAACCGTGGAAGTCGAGAATATACTGACCGTCGCGCTTCGAGAGCTCGTACTCCGGCAGCTGGAAATTCGACAGCCAGGCGAGGAATTCCGGCTCGAATATCTGGGCGCGGCCATAGAAGCTGTTACCCGCCAGCCAGATCATCTCCTTCTTGGAGAGACGCAGTGTGCGGGCATGATCGAGCTGCTCGCGCAACTCCCTCTCGTCGATCACTTCGGCAAGGCGGACGCTCTTGGTGCGATTGATGAGGGAGAAGGTGGCGTCGACATCAGGGTAGAGCTTCCAAATCATCTGGAGCATCAGAAGTTTATAGAAATCCGTATCGATCAGACTGCGAATGATCGGATCGAGCTTCCAGGTATGATTATAGACGCGGGTGGCAATATCCGTCTTGGTCATGTCGTTCCTGCCCCGCCTCCTGCCCTGCGGACGTCATGCTTTTCGCCAGCGGGCAAGCCGGCACGCGTTTGTAGCGCTCTGTTATCAAAAAATGTTGAGCGAATGTCCAGTCGCTGAAAGAAAATTGATACCAGAGCCGATTGAGCGATATCGCGGGCAACGATCGACGCGAAAAGCCTCGATCGCCGTTTTCTCGATCAGACTTGGAGCATTTCCACTTTTCTTCGAGTCGCGAAAACGCTCCATATCTTTGTTTTCATGCAATGCCGGACGGAAAGCCGCTTCGCACTTTTCCTGCAATTGATCTAGTAACCCAGGCTGCGATCCACCAGATGCTGCAGCGGTTCGCCTCGCTCAAAGCGCGCGATCTGTTCCTCGACATGGCGCATCAGCGCCCTTTCATCCGAGACGGCGGAATCGTGCGGCGTGATGATGACATTGTCCAGGCCCCAGAGCGGATCGTCCGCCGCCAGGGGTTCGACGGCGAAAACATCGAGCGAGGCACCGCCGAGAATGCCGGTCTCGATCGCCAGCGCGATATCGGCCGCCACCTGGCTCTTGCCGCGGCCGGCATTGATGAAGACCGGCTTGCCCAGCGCACCATCGCGGCGAAGCCTCGAAAAGAGCGAGGCATTGTAGATACCCGTCGTCTCCGGCGTCAGCGGCAACAGGCCGACAAGGATATCGGTGCGCGCCAGAAACGCATCGAGCCCGCGGGCATCGAAGGTTTCCGTGCCATCGATCTGCTTTCTCGTGCGGGACCAGCCGATAACGTTGAAACCCATGGCCTTCAATTTCGCAAGGGCATCGCAGCCGAGAACGCCGAGCCCCATGACGCCGACCGTGATGTCGGCTGCTTCTGGACCATGCTGCGGCGCCCATACACGCTGACGCTGGCTCGTGAAGTGACCCTGAACATCGCGAAGGTGCATCAAGCATTGCATGACGACCCATTCGCTCATGCGTGTCGTGAGGCTGCGATCGACGAAGCGGACGATCGGGACATCGGGCAGGCCGGCGATGGACATCATCGAATCGACGCCGGCGCCGCCCGAAAAGATAACCTTCAGATTGGGTGCGCGCTGAAAAAGATCCGCATCCGGCTTCCACAGGAGCGCGTAGTCGGCCTGCGAGAGGTCGGCGTCCTTATTGGCGGGCTCGGCGAGATTGATGCTGCGGCGATCGGAAAAGGCCGTTTCGAGGATTTTGGCAATTGCCGCGGGATCGAATTTGAGGTCGACAACGATAGGGTTTTTGGCCGGCATGGCTGAAGTCTTCACTGTTTGATGGCGGCGGTCGGCACCGCCTCGATGTTGAATGCTGCGGCGAGAAGCGCCTTGGTATAATCCTGTTGCGGCGCGCGGAAGATATCGGCGGAAGCACCCTGCTCCACCACCTTACCGAAGCGCATGACGATCAGCTCGTTGGCAAGCGCCTTCACCACTTTCAGATCGTGGCTGATGAAGAGATAGGCGAGATCGTGCTTCTTCTGCAAGTCGCGCAGCAAATCCACAACCTGTGCCTGCACGCTCATGTCGAGCGCCGAGGTCGGCTCGTCCAGCATGACGAAACGCGGCTTCAGCACCATGGCACGGGCGATGGCAATGCGCTGGCGCTGGCCGCCGGAGAATTCATGCGGGAAGCGCCAACGGGTGGACGGGTCGAGGCCTACCTCCTCCAGTGCCCAGCAGACACGCTTGTCGCGCTCATCGACGGAAAGCGACCGCTCGTGTACCTTGAGCCCCTCGGCGATGATCTCGCCGACCGACATGCGCGGGCTGAGCGACCCATAGGGATCCTGAAAGACCACCTGCAGCTGGTTGCGCAGCGGCCGCATCTCGCGGAATGAATAGCCGGCTATATCTTTTCCCACGAAGGCGATACGGCCCTTTGAGGAAATGAGCCGGGCGAGCGCCAGCCCGAGCGTCGTCTTGCCCGAACCGGATTCGCCGACGACACCGAGCGTCTGGCCCGCCCTGAGCTTCAGATCGATACCATCGACCGCCTTCACGTGGTCGACGACCTTGCGCATGAAGCCGGCCTTGATCGGGAACCAGACGCGGATGTCATTGCCTTCCATGACCACGGGCTTGCCGTTATCGCTGGCCGGCGGCTCGCCACGCGGCTCGGCTGCCAGCAGGTGGCGGGTGTACTCATGCTGCGGCCGGGCGAAGACGTCTTCCACTGTACCGGTCTCGACGATGTGGCCCTTGGTCATCACGCAGACGCGATCGGCGAACTTGCGGACGATGCCGAGGTCGTGAGTGATGAACAGCATCGACATGCCGTGCGCACCTTTGAGCTCGCGCAGCAGTTCGAGGATCTGGGCCTGCACCGTCACGTCGAGCGCCGTCGTCGGCTCGTCGGCGATCAGCAATTCCGGACGGTTGGCGAGCGCCATGGCGATCATCACGCGCTGGCGCTGGCCGCCGGACAGCTCGTGCGGATAGGCCTTGAGACGCTTTTCCGGCTCCCGGATACCGACCTGGTTCAGTAGTTCCAGCGTGCGGTTGCGGGCAGCATCGCCCACCATACCCTGATGCAGGGCCAGGATTTCGCTGATCTGCTTTTCGATCGAATGGAGCGGATTGAGCGATGTCATCGGCTCCTGGAAGATCATCGTAATGTCGTTGCCGCGCACCGCACGCAGCTCGCTGTCCGATGCCTTCAGCAGATCCTTGCCCTTGAACAAGATCTCGCCGGAGGGATGGCTTGCGGCCGGATAGGGCAGCAGCTTCAGGATCGAATTGGCCGAGACCGACTTGCCCGAACCGGATTCGCCGACCAGCGCCACGACCTCGCCGCGATGGATATCGAACGAAATGCCGTCGACGGCAATCGAGGTGTGGCCGCCCTGACCAAAGGCGACCGACAGATTGCGAACGGACAATAGCGGAGTGGAGTTTTCGCTCATCGGAAGGTCTTCCTCGGATCGAAGGCGTCGCGCACGGCCTCGCCGATGAAAATCAGCAGCGACAGCATGATCGACATGGCGAAGAAGGCCGAAAGCCCCAGCCAGGGAGCCTGCAGGTTGGATTTGCCCTGGGCGATCATTTCGCCCAGCGACGGTGAGCCGGGCGGCATACCGAAGCCGAGGAAGTCGAGCGAGGTCAGGGTGGTGATCGAGCCCGACAGGATGAAGGGAACGAAGGTTAACGTCGCGACCATCGCGTTCGGTAGCAGGTGGCGATACATGATGGTGCGGTTGTTGACGCCGAGCGCGCGGGCAGCGCGCACATATTCGAAATTGCGCGCCCGCAGGAATTCGGCACGCACGACGCCGACAAGACCCACCCAGGAAAACAGCAGCAATATGCCGAGCAGGATGAAAAAGCCGGGCGGCAGCACCGAGGCGATGATCAGCAGAATGTAGAGCACCGGCATGGACGACCAGATTTCGATGAAGCGCTGCATCAGAAGATCCGTCCAGCCGCCAAAATAGCCCTGTATCGCACCGGCGCAGACGCCGACTACGGCCGAGCAGATGGTGAGCGCCAGGCCGAACAGCACCGAGATGCGGAAGCCGTAGATCAGGCGGGCGAGCACGTCTCGCGCCTGGTCATCCGTGCCGAGCCAGTTGAAGTTGCTCCAGTTGCAGTTCGGGTCGGAGATCCCGCCGGCATAGCCCGAGCAGCGCTTTTCCTTGCTCATTGCCCAGAAGGGCGGGGTCGGCGCCGACATTCCAACGGGCAGGTTGGAATTGGCGGTCTGATAGGAATAGTGGATCGGCGGCCAGATCATCCAGCCATTGGCATTGATCTCGTCCTGGATATCCTGGGCGCGATAATCCGTCTGCGCGAGGAAGCCGCCGAATTTCTCTTCCGGATAGTCGACGAAGATCGGCGCCAGGATCTCGCCCTTGTAGGACATAAGGATCGGCCGGTCGTTGACGATGAACTCGGCGCCAAGGCTGAGGACGAACAGGACAAGGAATATCCAGAGCGACCAGTAGCCCCGGCGGTTCGCCCTGAAATTCTCCCAGCGACGCAGGTTGGTCGGCGAGAAGAGGCCCTTGCGCGGCGGCTTTTCGACCGGCGTGGAAGCCGGAGTGCTGGCTGCGTCCATCACACGTCCCTCCGCTCGAAGTCGATGCGCGGATCGATCCAGGTGTAGATCAGGTCGGAAACGAGGCTAACGACGAGGCCGAGCAGCGAGAAGATGAACAGCGTCGCAAAGACAACCGGATAGTCGCGCTGGACGACGGAGAGATAGCTGAGGCGGCCAAGGCCATCGAGCGAGAAGATGTTCTCGATCAGCAGCGAACCGGTGAAGAAGGCGTGAATGAAAGCGCCGGGAAAGCCGGCGATGACGATGAGCATGGCGTTGCGGAAGACATGGCCATAAAGCACGCGCCGTTCGGAAAGCCCCTTGGCGCGGGCGGTGACGACGTATTGCTTCTTGATCTCTTCGATGAAGGAATTCTTGGTGAGCAGCGTGGTGGTAGCGAAGGCTGCAAGCGACAGCGAAATCAGCGGCAGCACCAGATGCCAGAAATAATCGAGGATCTTCTGCCACCAGTTGAGATCGGCGAAATTATCCGAGACAAGGCCGCGCAGCGGAAACCAGTCGAAAAAGGAGCCGCCGGCGAACAGCACGATCAGCATGATGCCGAAGAGGAAGCTCGGAACCGCATAACCGATAATGATGATGCCCGACGTCCAGACATCGAAAGTCGATCCGTCCTGCACCGCCTTGCGAATGCCGAGCGGAATGGAGATGGTGTAGGAAAAGAGCAGGATCCAGACGCCAAGCGAAATCGACACGGGCAGCTTCTGACCGATGAGGTCGATGACCGTCGTGTTGCGGAAGAAGCTCTCGCCGAAATCGAAGCGGATATAGTTCCACATCATCTGACCGAAGCGCTCCAGCGGCGGTTTGTCGAAGCCGAACTGCTTGTCGAGCTTGGCGATCAGCTCGGGATCGAGCCCCTGTGCACCGCGATATTTCGAGCTGCTGTCGTTGAAAGCCTGCTGGGTCGCGGTGTCGGTGCCGCCCGACAAGCGGTTGCTGGCATTGTCGCCCTGCCCGGTCAGCTGCGCGATGACCTGTTCCACCGGCCCGCCCGGCGCGAACTGCACGATAGTGAAGGAAATGGCCATGATGCCGACGATGGTCGGGATCATCAGCAGCAGGCGTCGCAGAATATAGGCGCCCATCAGTCGGCCGCCTCCTCGAAGAGGAATATGTCCCGCCTCGCCTTAATCCATCTATCGATCAATTCACATTCCCTTCCGCCGGCCCTTCCGCCGAATTGAAACCGGCGCAGTCATATCAGCTTGAAATTATCCGAATCAGCCTCGAGCATTTGGAGGCAGCGAGCCTCTTATTGCAAGAGAGGCTCATTTTCCGGCGCTTTTCGACCACCAGACCTCGGGAAAGCCGATCGAGTAGTAGGGCAGCTCAGGCAGATGCTCGAACTTGTCCCAATAGGCGATCCTCGTTGTCGTCCCGTAGAAGGTGGGCACAACGTAATGGCGGGCAAGCAGTACGCGGTCGAGCGCCCTGGTGGTGGCTTCCTTCTCCGCGACGTCCTTGGCAAGGATCACCTTCTGAATGAGTTCGTCGACGCCAGGGTCGGCGATGCCAGCATAATTGCGGGATCCTTGACGATCGACAGAGGCTGAGCCCCAGAAATCGGCCTGCTCATTGCCAGGATTGAGCGTTTCAGCCCAGACATTCCAAATCATGTCATAGTCGAAACTGCGGATGCGGTTGACATATTGCGAAGGATCGACCGTCCTGACGCTGGCATCGACACCGATGCGCTTCAGGTTCTGGATGTAGGGCAGCACCGAGCGTTCGTAGGAAGGATTGCTCAGCAACAGCTCCAGCGTGAACGGCTGACCGGTCTGCGCATTCACCATCTTGTTGTTCTTGAGGACCCAGCCTGCATCCTTGAATAGAGCGATTGCCTTGCGGAAATTGTCGCGCGCTTTCTGTGGATCGCCGCCGACGGGATTGGCGTAGGGAGCTGTGAAGACCTCGGCCGGCACCTTGTCTTTGATGCTGTTCAGAACATCGAGCTCCTGGCCCTGCGGCAGACCGGAGGAAGCGAATTTGGTGCCGAAGAAGAAGCTGTCGACCCGCGTCAGTTTCCCGAAGGAGAGGGTTCGGTTCAGCTCCTCGAAATCGTAGACATAGTTCAGCGCCTCGCGGATACGCTGATCCTTGAACCGTTCGCGCCGCATGTTGGGAACGAGCGCCTGCATGATGCCAACCGAGCGCAGCGTGTTGGGAAGTTCGTCGCGCTTGATACGGCCATCTTTGGCGGCCGGAAAATCGTAGCCTGTCACCCAATGGCTCGTCGAATTGTCCTGCCAGTAGTCAATGGCACCGCCGCGAAAGGCCTCGAACGCGACATCATAGTCGGAGAAATAGACATAGCTGATCGAGCCGAAATTGTTCTCGCCTACATTGACCGGCAGGTTCTTGCCCCAATAATCGTCGCGCAACTCGTAGCGGATTGAAGCACCCGGCTGCACCGATGCGATCTTGTACGGGCCTGATCCCACAACTGGTTCCAGCGTCGTGCGCGAGATATCGCGCGGCTTGCCATCGGGACCGTTTGCTTCCCACCAATGTTTCGGCACGATGGTAATCGTGCCGAGGATCGAGGGTAGTTCCCGGTTGTTTTTCTCATCGAAGCGGAAGGTGACGTCGCGCTCGCCGGTCTTTTCCGCGCTGATGACATGCGCGAAGTAGCTGGTCGCCATGGGATTGAGTTCTTTGGTCTTCTCGAAGCTGAAGATAACGTCTTCCGGCGTCACAGGCGTCCCATCGGCCCATTTCGCCTCGGTGCGCAACCGAAAGACCGCGCTCGAAACGTCATCGGGATAGGAAACGCCTTCGGCCAGCAGGCCATAAGAGGAGTTGGCCTCGTCATCGGCCTTCTTTAGCAGCGTATCGTAGATCAGCTCCGTGCCACTGGCGACATTGCCCTTCAGTAGCACCGGATTAAGGGTATCGAAGGTGCCGCTGGCCGAAAGCTTCACTTCACCGCCCTTGGGCGCATCCGGCTTGACATAGTCGAAATGCTTGAAGCCGGGCTGATATTTGAGATCGCCGAGAATGGCCGTGCCGATGCGGAATTTCGGCTCATCTGCTTTCGAGGATACCGGCATCGCCAGCAGGCCAATAAGAGAAGCGACCAAGCCTGCTTTCAACCGTGACAATGCCATCCATGATCTCCCGATGATTGTATCAGAATCAGCATAAGGCAAATGAGGGCAAAAAACAGGACGCAATTACTCATCTCATCGCCCCTGAACCGCTCGCCAACGGCGCACTCAGATCTGAGGAGCGGCGTCCTCCAGACGGCGGCGCAGCATCAGACGCAGCTCGCCGATAATCCGCCGGTCCTCCGCCGCATCCGGATCGCTGGCAACGACGGCGGCGATACGCAGCAGTTCGAGCACGATACCCGACATCAGGCCGATATCGTCCGATATCGGCGGCTGCGCCTGCCGCAGCACATTGGCAATCAGCTCCTTCAACTCCGCACGTGAACGCGCCTTGCGCTCCTTTGGAATATCGCGCCGCCCGGCGAGCGCTGCAAATTCCGGATATGTTTCCATGAAGGCCGCGAGAGCGTCGAAGATCGCCTCGCCACACTCGGCTGCGGAAAGGCCGGTGCTCCGTTCCGCAATGTCGCGAAGCCCCGCCTTCAACCGATCCAGACGATCGATGTGCAGCGCCTCGGCCAGCAAGGGTTTGGTCGGAAAGAACTGATAGAGCGAGCCGATAGAGGAATGCGCTTCGGCAGCGATCTCCGTCATGGTCGCAGCATCATAGCCCCTTCGCGCAAAGACCTTGCCGGCGGCATCCAGCAGAATGACGACGCGGTCGTGGCCGCGCTGCCGCTTAGGAACCCGGTTCTTCAATTCTTCACTTGATTTTTGTGAGGCCATCCTCATATTTCCATTGTGAGGACATCCTCATATTTTCTGGAGCCCCTGCCGATGTCACTTTACGACCCCAAGACCACCGCTCTCGTTTCCATCGACCTGCAGGGCCTCGTGCTCAGCCGGCCGCTCGCGCCCTATTCTGCCCAGCATATCATTGCCAATACCGTCGCCATCGCAAACAAGCTGAAGGCCGATGGCGGCACCACCGTTTTCGTAACAGTCGGATTCTCTTCGGACTATGCCGATGCTGTCAATCAGCCGACGGACGAAACCTTGGTACTTCCCCCAGGTGGTTTGCCCGCAGCCGCGCTGGAAGCCCCCGCCGAGATGGCGGCGCTGACGCCTGACGTCGCCATCGTCAAACGCCAATGGAGCGCCTTTTACGGGACGGAACTCGATCTGCAGCTTCGCCGCCGCGGTATCAAGACCCTGATCCTGACAGGCGTCGCCACCAATTTCGGCGTGGAATCGACAGTACGCGATGCTTACGCGGCAAATTATGCCGTCATCGTTGCCGAAGATGCAGTATCGACCTTCTCTCAGGACATGCAGGATTTTTCCTGTACCAAGGTCATGCCGCGGCTGTCGCGCATCCGCAAGACGGCGGAGATTTTGGCGAACTGATCCATCTTTAGAGATGGCCGAGATCGGCAAAGGCGGGTGCGCTTTTCGGCCACCTGTGCTTGCTGCGGATTAACTTGAATCAGTTTTCAGGATAGTCTCGCCGCAAATCACTTCGGCCCGTCTCGGTCGTCTTCAAGGATATCAATGGTTTCCCTACTGGCTCGCACCCTTCAAACTATCGGCAAGGTCTCACTTGCAACCACGATCGGCATAGGCCTCTTGGCGGGCGATGTGCTGGCACAGCAGACGGCTCCGTCGCCCGGCAGCGCCAAGGCAGTTTTCGGAGCCGTGACGCTGCCGACCGCCGGACCGTCGCACTCGATCGGGTTCTATGCCAAGGGGTGCCTTGCTGGCGCGGTCGCTCTGCCGGCCGACGGACCGACATGGCAGGCCATGCGCCTTTCCCGCAACCGGCGCTGGGGGCGGCCCGAAATGATCGGCCTGCTGGAGCGCCTGGCGCGTGATGCAGCGAAAAATGACGGCTGGCCAGGCCTGCTCGTCGGCGACATCTCGCAGCCCCGCGGCGGGCCGATGTTCAACGGCCATGCCTCGCACCAGATCGGTCTCGACGCCGACGTCTGGCTAACACCGATGCCTCGACACAAGCTCTCCGCCGCCGATCGTGAGGCTCTGCCCTTCACCTCAATGCTGGCCAAGGACAAGTTCCTGACCATCAACGACAAGGTATGGACACCGGCGCATGCCCGCCTGCTGATGCGCGCGGCAAGCTATCCCGAAGTGGAGCGGATCTTCATCAATCCGGCGATCAAAAAGAAGATGTGCGACAGCTGGACCGGCGATCGCAGCAATCTCGGCAAGCTGCGACCGGAATATGGCCACGACTCGCATTTCCATATCCGCCTGCGCTGCCCTCCAGGCTCTGAGGGCTGCACAGGACAGGCGCCGGTCGCCGCAGGCGACGGCTGTGACAAGACACTCGCGTGGTGGCTCGGCCCGGAGCCCTGGGCCAAGCCCAAGCCCAGCACGAAGCCGCCGGTAAAGCCGCGCGAAGTCATGGTTTCGGATCTGCCCAAGGCCTGCGGGGCCGTGCTGGCGGCACCGGCGGCCGCTTCCGCTCGCGCAGCCACGTCCGCCGCCAAGCCGGCCGATGCAGCCGCGGAAACCGAAGCGATGCCCGTCTCTGGCAATACGCCACCCGGCAATATCCCGCAGCAGTGAGGCCCGAACCATCCGCGCGGGGCAGCCTTTCAAAACGCGCCCCCTTGGTATAGAAGGCGAATTAATCGATTGAAACCCGTTGCGGAGCGAAGACTTTATGGCCGGCAGCAAATGCATCGCGCTGATCGCGCATGATCAGAAAAAGGATGCGATGGCGGATTTTGCACGGCGGAACCAAGCGGCACTTGCCGATTGGCATATCGTCGCGACCGGTACGACCGGCGGCCGCGTGCTTGATGCCTGTCCCAATCTGAAGGTCACGCGCCTGAAAAGCGGGCCGCTCGGCGGCGACCAGCAGATCGGCGCACTGATCGCCACCAGCGAAATTGACATGCTCATCTTCTTCATCGATCCGCTCACCCCGATGCCGCACGACGTCGACGTCAAGGCATTGACGCGGCTTGCCGTTCTCTACGACATTCCGATGGCGCTCAACGAATCCACTGCCGAGCGGCTGATCAAAACACTGAACCATTAAATCCGCCTTGCCGGCGGCAGACCACGGACCTGGCCATGCCCGAGCTCAATCACAGCGACGCCCCTCTGCCTTTTCCCATCCTGATCGGCGATATCGGCGGCACGAACGCACGCTTCTCGATCCTTGCCGATGCTGCGGCCGAACAGGAACATTTTCCCGTCGTGCAGACGGCAAATTTCGAAACGATCGACGACGCGATCCGGCAAACTCTTGAGAAGAGCAAGGTGCAGCCACGTTCCGCGATCCTTGCCATGGCCGGTCCCGTGCAAGGCGACGAGATACCGCTCACCAATTGCGACTGGGTGATCCGTCCGAAGACGATGATCGCCAATCTCGGGATAGAGGATGTGCTCGTCATCAACGACTTCGAGGCGCAGGCGCTGGCAATTGCCGAGATCGCCGACGACCACCGCGAAACCATCGGCACGGCCTCTGAAAACAAGACCGCTTCGCGCGCCGTACTCGGGCCGGGCACCGGTCTTGGCGTGGCCGGCCTCGTCCACACCCAGCATCAGTGGATTCCGGTGCCGGGCGAAGGCGGCCATATCGATCTCGGACCGCGCACCGAGCGCGACCTGCAGATCTGGCCGCATCTGGAACCGATCGAGGGCCGCATCTCGGCCGAGCAGGTCATCTGCGGCCGCGGGCTTCAGAACCTCTACCATGCCGTCTGCGTAGCCGATGGCATCGAGCCGAGCCTCAAGGAACCAGCCGACATCACCAACCACGCCCTTGCCGGCACCAACGCGCAGGCCGAGGAAACGCTGACGCTTTTCGCCACCTATCTCGGCCGCGTCGCCGGCGATATCGCCATGATCTTTATGGCGCGCGGCGGCGTCTACCTCTCCGGCGGCATCCCTCAGAAGATCCTGCCGGCGCTGCAGAAGCCGGAGTTCCGCGCCGCCTTCGAGGACAAGGCGCCGCATACCGAAATGATGAAGACCATCCCGACCCATGTGGTCACGCATCCTCTCGCTGCGCTGTCGGGACTTGCAAGCTATGCCCGCAGACCCGCAAGTTTCGGCCTGGCGACCGAAGGCCGCCGCTGGCGGCGTTGATGCTTTCAAGCCGATATGCAGCTTCGCTTGAGCGGGCTATCAATCTGCCGGCAGGGGCACTGCTGAGATCGGCTTCGCGTGCCCAATGGCGGCGGTGGGAAGAGGCCGAACTTCTTTCCGATGAGGGCTCGTTCTCCTATAATGACGGGGGCTTCAGACATGGCTCTTAACCAGCGCGGCAAGCCATCTCTAGCCAAAGCCGCCCTAAGTCTTTATAGAGCCGCGAAAGCATATGCCATGTGCGGCTCGCTTGGTTTGAGACAGGAAGCCGATTTTTGAAATCGCCCGATACCCAAAAAAACACCGTCGACAGCGAAGCCATCACCGGCATGCTGAAGCGCATCATCGCGGAAAACGGCCGTGATCATATTCGTGGCTACATCATTGCAATTAGCTGTTTGATCCTGGTGGCGTTGTCGACCGGTTATATCGGCTACATCGTCCAATCCGTCATCGATAGCGCCTTCATCGCCCGCGATATCTGGCATGCCTGGACCATTTGCTTCAGTATTTTCGTCGTTTTCGTGGTGCGCGGATTTGCCGGATATTTCCAGTCGGTCATCCTGTCCAAAATCGGCAACAATATCATTGCCCGCTATCAGAGCCGCCTCTACACCCATCTCATGACGCTGTCGGTCGGGTTCTTTAGCGAGGCCCGGTCAGCCCAACTCGCCGCCCAAATCAGTCAGAACGTGTCCGGCATCCGCGATGTCATGAACCTGACGATCACCTCGACGGCGCGCGATCTGCTGACCTTCGTCGTCCTGCTCGGCGTCATGATTTTCCAGGATCCGGTGCTGAGCATAGCCTTCGCCGTCATCGCCCCGCCGCTGTTCCTGACGCTGCGCTACATCTCCAAAAGGCTGCGCTCCGCGACCCGCGAAGCGATCGTTCTCAACAGCCATGTGCTGGGCGCTATGCAGGAGACGATCCAGGGTATTTCCATCGTCAAGGCGTTCACGATGGAAAACGAGCTGGAGAACAAGATCGACAAGCTCATTACCGCGGCCGAACACCGGCAGAACCGTATCGCCCGGCTGTCGGAGCGCAACGGTCCGCTGATGGAAACCGTCGCCGGCTTCGCGATCGCCAGCCTTTTCGCCTATGCCGCCTACCGTTCGATCTACGACAACATATCCCCGGGCGTGTTCTTCTCCTTCGCCACCTCGCTGTTGCTCGCCTACGATCCGGCACGACGCCTTGCCAAGCTGCAGGTGCAGCTTGAACGCGCCGTGGTGAATGCGCGGATGATCTACGAGCTGCTCGACATGGAGCCTCGCCAGCGCGATTTGCCGGATGCCAAGCCGCTGGTCGTTACCGACGCCCGCATCGAGTTCCGCGACGTCGGCTTTGCCTATGGCGACGAAGCTGTTCTGTCCAGTGTGAGCTTCACAGCCGAGGGCGGTCAGACAACGGCGCTCGTCGGACCTTCCGGCGCCGGCAAATCCACCGTCATCAATCTCATTCCACGTTTCTACGATCCGAAGGCCGGCTGCATCCTGATCGATGGTCAGGACATCGCGCATGTGACCAAGCAGTCGCTGCGGCATCAGCTCGCCTATGTCTCGCAGCAGCCTTATCTCTTCGAAGGCACGATCCGCGACAATATACGTTATGGCCGTCCCGATGCGACGAATGCCGAAATCGAGAACGCAGCCCGCCTCGCCTATGCCCATGACTTCATCACGGCGCAGCCGCTGGGCTATGATACGCCGGTCGGTGAAAACGGCGTGACGCTTTCCGGTGGCCAGCGGCAGCGCCTGTCGATCGCCCGCGCACTCGTACGCAACGCGCCGATCTTGCTGCTCGACGAGGCTACCTCGGCGCTCGACACTGAATCGGAAGCAGCCGTGCAGAAGGCGCTGGACGAAGCCATGAGCGGCCGCACGGTCGTCGTCATCGCCCATCGCCTGTCGACGGTCGTCCGAGCGGAAAAGATCGTCGTCATGCAGAACGGCCGCGTTGTGGAAGAGGGCAACCACGAGACGCTTGCAGAGGCCGACAATGGCCTCTACGCTCGCCTCAACAACCTTCAACGGCCGGTCGCGTCCGGTAATTCCCGCAAATAGACGATAGAGACGATATGAGCGACGATGCGATGAAGCTGGTGGTGGTTGGCGCGGCGGGCCGCATGGGACAGGCTCTCATCCGTCTCATCCATGCAACCGACGGCGTAACCCTGCATGCCGCGGTCGCGCGTCCTGGCTCGGCCTTTATCGGCAAGGATGCCGGCGAAATCGCCGGGCTCGGGCCGATCGGCATTCCCGTGACCGACGATCCGCTCGCCGCGTTTCTCCATGCCGAAGGCGTCATCGATTTCACAACGCCGGCAACCAGCGTCACCTTCGCCGGCCTTGCCGCACAGGCGCGCGTCGTCCACATCATCGGCACGACCGGATGCTCGGATGAGGATGAAGCCAAGTTCAAGGCAGCTGCGCGCCATGCCCGCATCGTCAAATCAGGCAATATGGGCCTCGGTATCAATCTTCTGAGCGTGCTCGTCGAGCAGGCGGCACGTGCGCTGCCCTCGAACGACTGGGACATCGAGGTGCTGGAGATGCATCATCGCCACAAGGTCGATGCGCCCTCGGGCACGGCACTGCTGCTCGGTCAGGCGGCGGCGAAGGGCCGCGGCGTCGATCTCAACGACAGTTCCGTGCGCGTGCGCGATGGCCATACCGGCCCGCGCCCGGCCGGCACGATCGGCTTTGCGACCCTGCGCGGCGGCGGCGTGGTCGGCGATCACTCGGTGATCTTCGCCAGCGAGAGCGAGCGGCTGACATTGTCGCACAATGCCGGCGACCGGTCGCTGTTTGCGCGCGGCGCGCTGCAGGCCGCACTCTGGGCGCGCGACAAGAAACCCGGCTTCTATTCCATGCTCGACGTTCTCGGGCTCGCCACACGCTGATCCGACCCCAGAGCGGGCCGGCACGGAACTGCCGATCCGCCCAGCCTTTTATTGTCTCGCAGTTCCCGGCGGAAGGCCGCTAGGCGCTTTTCCTGGAACTGCTCTATCAAGGAGAAATATTATGAGCGGTACTCTCGTTCTCGTTCGCCACGGGCAGAGCGACTGGAATTTGAAGAATCTCTTTACCGGGTGGAAGGACCCCGATCTGACTGCGCTTGGCGTCGAAGAAGCCAAGACCGGCGGCAAGGCTCTGGCCGACTATGGCATCAAGTACGATATCGCTTTCACCTCGGATCTCACACGCGCCCAGCACACGCTGAAGATCATCCTCGATGAAATCGGCCAACCCGGCCTCGAAACCATCAAGGATCAGGCGCTGAACGAGCGCGACTACGGCGATCTCTCCGGTCTCAACAAGGACGACGCCCGCGCCAAGTGGGGCGAAGAGCAGGTTCACATCTGGCGCCGCTCCTACGACGTTCCGCCGCCCGGCGGCGAGAGCCTGCGCGACACCGGCGCGCGCGTCTGGCCCTACTACCTGACGGAAATCCTGCCGCGCGTGCTTGCCGGCCAGAACGTGCTGGTCGCCGCTCACGGCAACTCGCTGCGCTCGCTCGTGATGGTTCTCGACCGCCTGAGCAAGGCACAGATCCTGGAGCTGAACCTCGCGACGGGCGTGCCGATGGTCTACAAGCTCAAGGCCGATTCCACCGTCGCCTCGAAGGAAGTCCTCGGCGACATGTCCGGCGCGCATTGAGCGCAAGCTTTCGGGCCTGAAGGCCCCTCAGACTAGCCCTCTCCCCGCTTGACGGGGAAAGGGACGATCTTCCAGAGATTGCTTCGCAGCCTCAGTTTTCGACAGTGAAGCGCACCCTGTCTGCGGCGAAGCGGGAAATCGAATATTGCACCGGGACATCGTCGAGATCCGCGTTGAGCGCCTGGGCGACCAGAACGATAGCACCTGGAGATAGTTGCAGATCGCTCAGGTCGCTTTCGTCGGCATGAGCCGCCGTGATCTCGGTGACGACGCGCACATAGTCCGGCACGCCCAATTCCCGAAAAGCCTTCGTGATCGATCCGGTCGTCCGGTAGATCTCGGCGATATCGCCGAAGCGATCGGCCGGGAACCAGCTGGTGGCGCGCGATACCGGGCGATGATCCGCCTGGCCGAGCGTTTCCAAGCGCACAAGTTTTGTACCGACATCGACCTTGAGCTGCCCGGCAAGTTCCACATTTGCCGGCTCGTCACTGGAAGCAAGCAGGACGCTGCGGGTTTCGCGCACCTGATCGCCGATCCCTTGCGAGAAGCGTGTCCGCTTGGAAATCGGGAAGCTCAGCCGCTCCTTGCGCTCAATCAGCGTGCCCCGCCCCTGCACCGCCCGGACAATCCCCTCCTGCGCCAGCGCGCTGAGCGCGCTGCGGATCGTGTGCCTATTGACGCCGAACTGCAGGGCCAGCGTGGTTTCCGGCGGCACCATGCCCGTTTCGTCAAAATCGCCGTGATTGATCGACGTGCGAATCCGGTCGGCGATCTGCCGCCAGAGCGCCACGCCCGTCTGCCTCTGTATCTTCTGCCCTACCATCTCGCCCACTCGCCCTGTCACACGCTTGTCACGACTCACCAATAGATATAAATCTACATTGTATGGTTGTCTATATCAATAGATATTTAGAGGAAGATGCGATGAATTCAGCACAGAGGCAAGAAGCGGCCGCGCAGGAGCGCCGGGAACGCAAGCGCGTTGCCGATCTTCTGGCGCAGGCCGAGCGCGACGAGCTAGAAGCGGCGTGGGAGGCATTGCCGAGCAAGCCGGTGGTGCAGCCGGTGCGCGGCCCGGAAACGGGGCTGGTCATGGTACGCGGCCGTATCGGCGGCGGCGGTTCGCCCTTCAATCTCGGCGAGGTCACGGTGACCCGCGCCACCATCCGGCTGGCATCCGGCACCATCGGTCACGCTCATGCGCTGGGCACGGATCGCGACAAGGCTCGTCTCTCGGCCATCTTCGATGCCCTTTGGCAGCAGTCGGCCACTAAGGAGTTCGTCGAAAAGACGATCCTGCTGCCGGTCACCGAGCGCATCGCCGAATATGACCGCAAACGCGCCGAAGAGACGGCTGCGACCCGCGTCGATTTCTTCACCATGGTTCGCGGAGAAGACTGATGAGCCTCACGACTTCCACTTTCGGCAATGATGCATTGACGGGCGGCTTCGCCGATCCGGTCTTCGATGGGCAGAATGTCTTCAAGATGATGATGGATGCGATGGCCCGCCCGGGAACTCTGCAAGCCATCACGACCGAGGTCGCACCGCCGCAGCCTCTCGGCATCGCCGCCGGCGCGATCGGGCTTACCCTTTGCGACCACGACACGCCGGTCTGGCTTTCGACCAGCCTTGGACGATCGAGCCTGCCGGAATGGCTGAGTTTCCACACCGGAGCGCCGATCATCCAGGAGCGATTGGAAGCGGCCTTCGCCTTTATCGAGGCCGGCATGGCGTTGTCCTCCTTCAATCAGTTCGCCATCGGCACCCAAGAATATCCGGATCGCTCGACGACGATCGTTCTTGAAATCGAAAGCCTCGAAGGCGGCAAGGACCTGGCGCTTTCCGGCCCGGGCATCAACGGCGTCAGCATCATCGCTCCCGTGGGCCTGCCGGATTCCTTCCTTCGCATCTGGAACGACAATCGCGCCCTCTTCCCGCGCGGTGCGGATCTCGTTCTGACCGCCGGCCGGCAATTCCTATGCCTGCCTCGCACCACCAAGATCATCGCGACGGAGATGTGACATATGTATGTTGCCGTAAAGGGTGGCGAAGCCGCCATCGCCAATGCTCACCGGCTGCTGGCCGACCGTCGCCGTGGCGACCGTTCGCTGCCGGCGCTCGGCATTGACCAAATCGTCGAGCAGCTCGCGCTCGGCGTCGACCGCGTCATGGCTGAAGCTTCGCTTTATGACCGCACGCTGGCAGCGCTTGCCGTTCGCCAAGCTCGCGGCGACATGATCGAGGCGATCTTCCTGCTGCGCGCCTACCGCACGACGCTTCCTCGCTTCGGCTACTCACAGCCGCTCGACACGTCTGCGATGAAGATCGAACGTCGTATCTCGGCAACCTACAAGGATCTGCCGGGCGGCCAGCTTCTCGGCCCGACCTTCGACTATACGCACCGCCTGCTCGATCCGAGCCTCCTCACCGACGAGGACGTGGACGAACCGATGCAGCGCCCGGCCGAAGAGGGCCGCGTCATGCGCGTTTCGGAAATCCTTGGCCAGGAAGGCCTGATCGAAGGCGACGGCGCCCTGCCCGTCGACCATGAGATCGGTGACCTGACGCGCGAGCCGATGGAATTCCCGATGAGCCGCGATCTTCGCCTGCAGGCACTCGCCCGCGGCGACGAAGGCTTCCTGCTGGCGCTTGGCTATTCGACCCAGCGCGGCTATGGCCGCAACCATCCCTTCACGGGCGAAATCCGCATCGGCGAAGTGGAGGTCGAATTCGACGTGCCGGAACTCGGCTTTGCCGTCTCGCTCGGCCGTATCCAGGTGACCGAATGCCAGATGGTCAACCAGTTCAAGGGTTCGGCCAAGGCGCCGCCGCAATTTACACGCGGCTACGGCCTGGTTTTCGGCCAGAGCGAACGCAAGGCCATGGCCATGTCGCTGGTCGACCGCGCGCTGCGCGCCGAAGAGCTTGGTGAAGACATTACTGCGCCGGCTCAGGACGAGGAATTCGTCATTTCCCACTCCGACAACGTGCAGGCGACCGGCTTCGTCGAACATCTGAAGCTGCCGCACTATGTCGACTTCCAGGCCGAACTCGACCTGGTGCGGCGGATGCGCCGCGATTTCGAGGCCGCTCGCGAACGCGGCATGGATCCCATGACGGAGGCAGCCGAATGACCGAACTCGCCACCTACAACTTCGCCTATCTCGACGAACAGACCAAGCGGATGATCCGCCGCGCCATCCTGAAGGCAATCGCCATCCCCGGCTATCAGGTACCCTTCGCCTCGCGCGAAATGCCGATGCCTTACGGCTGGGGCACCGGCGGCGTGCAGCTGACGGCGGCGATCATCGGCCCGCAGGACGTGCTGAAGGTCATCGATCAGGGCGCCGACGACACGACGAATGCGGTCTCCATCCGCGCCTTCTTCCAGAAGGTTGCCAATGTCGCGGTCACCACCCGCACGGAAGAGGCGACCATCATCCAGACCCGTCACCGTATCCCCGAAACCAAGCTCGGTCCGAACCAGGTGCTCGTCTATCAGGTGCCGATCCCCGAGCCGCTGCGTTATCTGGAGCCGCGCGAGACCGAGACCCGCAAGATGCATGCGCTCGAGGAATACGGCCTCATGCATGTGAAGCTTTACGAGGATATCGCCCGCAACGGCCGTATCGCCACGACCTACGCCTATCCGGTCAAGGTCGCGGGACGCTACGTGATGGATCCATCGCCGACGCCGAAATTCGACAATCCGAAAATGCATCTGTCGGATGCGCTGCAGCTCTTCGGTGCCGGACGTGAAAAGCGTATCTATGCCGTGCCGCCTTACACCGAAGTCGTCAGCCTCGATTTCGAGGACCATCCTTTCGAGGTTCAGCGTTTCGATAAGCCCTGCGCTCTTTGCGGCGCCGAGCAGGTCTATCTCGACGAGGTGATCCTCGACGACAAGGGCGGGCGCATGTTCGTCTGCTCCGATACCGATTTCTGCGAAGATCGCCGTGCCCACGGCCATGCCGGCCTTATGCTGGCACCAAATGGGCTTGCGCCCGATGGATTGCCCGACAGCAAGGAGGCTGCCGAATGAGCGACACACCGCTTCTCAAGGTCAAGGACATCTCGAAATTCTACGGCAGCCGCATCGGCTGCCGAGATGTGTCCTTCGAACTATGGCCCGGCGAAGTGCT
This sequence comes from Rhizobium sp. BR 314, assembly GCF_047445805.1. Lineage (NCBI taxonomy): Bacteria > Pseudomonadati > Pseudomonadota > Alphaproteobacteria > Hyphomicrobiales > Rhizobiaceae > Rhizobium > Rhizobium sp. BR 314. The sequence goes on from NZ_JARWLA010000018.1 coordinate 84,097, forward strand.
GGCTATCGTCGGTGAATCCGGCTCCGGCAAGACGACGCTGCTCAACTGCATCTCGACGCGGCTGCTGCCGACCACCGGTAGCGTCGAATACCATATGCGTGACGAGACCTATCGCGACCTCTTCCGCATGAACGAAGCCGAGCGCCGCTTCCTGATGCGCACTGACTGGGGCTTCGTGCATCAGAACCCGGCCGATGGCCTGCGGATGACGGTTTCGGCAGGCGCCAATGTCGGCGAGCGGCTGATGGCGATCGGCAACCGCCACTATGGCAATATCCGCAACACGGCCATCGATTGGCTGGAGCGTGTTGAGATTGACGCCGACCGTATCGACGACCAGCCGCGCGCCTTCTCAGGCGGCATGCGCCAGCGTCTGCAAATCGCCCGCAACCTGGTGACTGGGCCGCGCCTCGTCTTCATGGATGAGCCAACCGGTGGTCTCGACGTTTCGGTACAAGCGCGTCTGCTCGACCTCGTACGCGGCCTCGTCAACGATCTTGGCCTTTCGGCCATCATCGTCACGCACGATCTCGCCGTCGCCCGGCTTCTGTCCCATCGTATGATGGTGATGAAGGACGGTTATGTCATCGAACAGGGTCTTACCGACCGCGTGCTCGACGATCCGCGCGAACCCTATACGCAACTGCTCGTCTCTTCGATCCTGCAGGTCTGAGGAAGAAAAATGGCAACCCCACTCGTCGTTTCCGAAGTCTTCAAAAGCTTCACCATGCATCTGCGCGACGGCATTCGCCTGCCTGTCGTCGCCGATGTCTCGTTCTCCGTCGCCGCAGGTGAATGCGTCGTGCTCGGCGGCCCGTCCGGCATCGGCAAGAGCTCGCTGCTGAAAATGATCTACGGCAACTACGCCGTTGACAACGGCCAGATCCTCGTGACGCACAAGGGCAAGATCGTCGATCTTGCCACGGCCGACCCGCGCACCGTGCTTGAGGTCCGCCGGCAGACCATGGGTTACGTCAGCCAGTTCCTGCGTACGGTGCCGCGCGTTGCCGCCATCGATGTAGTCGCCGAGCCGCTGCTGGCTCGCGGCGTCAGCTCTGACAATGCCCGCGAAAAGGCGGCAGGTCTGCTTGCGCAGCTGAACCTGCCGCGGGAACTCTGGCAGCTGCCGCCCGCCACCTTCTCCGGCGGTGAGCAGCAGCGTGTCAACATCGCCCGCGGCTTCATCACCGACCACGCCATCCTGCTGCTCGACGAACCCACGGCATCGCTCGATGCCAAAAACCGGGCCGTCGTCGTCGACATGATCGAGAAGAAGAAGCAGGCGGGCGTCGCGCTTCTCGGCATCTTCCACGATGAGGAAGTCCGCGAAGCCGTCGGCAGCCGTATTCTCGACGTTTCGCAGTTTTCGCCGAGGAAGGCAGCAGCATGAGCCGGCAACTGGGCGAGACGCCCTACATAAGCTCCTCGGCCAGCGTCAACAGTTCGACGCTCGGCCGCTATACTGAAGTCTCCGACCGCTGCCGCATCGACGAAGTCGAGATCGGCGACTATTCCTACATCATGCAGGATGGCGCCATCTGGTGCGCGACGATCGGCAAGTTCGTCAACATCGCAGCCGCGGTGCGCATCAACGCCACCAACCATCCGACATGGCGTGCCACGCTGCATCACTTCACCTATCGGGCCGCCGACTATTGGCCGGATGCCGATATGGAAACAGACTTCTTCAGCTGGCGGCGCGACCACCGCGTCGTCATCGGTCACGATGTCTGGATCGGCCACGGCGCTACCATCCTGCCTGGCGTGACGGTCGGCAACGGTGCGGTCATCGGTGCAGGCGCCGTCGTCTCCAAGGATGTAGCGCCCTAMACGATCGTCGGCGGCGTGCCGGCAAAGCTGATCCGCGAGCGCTTTACGGCAGAAGTCGGAGCTCGCATGGACAAGCTTGCCTGGTGGAACTGGGACCATGACCGCCTTCGCACGGCGCTTGCCGACTTCCGCGCCCTGTCTGCGGAAGATTTTTTGGATCGCTACGCCGCCTGAGGACGCTTTGCGCCCGAGCCGGGCTTGCACCAGACCCGCGGGCGTTTCAGCCTCGGGCGATCTGTCTAGCCCCGGTTTAAGGGAGGAGTTGTTCATGGCAAAGCAGTTTTCCAGTATCGACGACAGGCTGCGCGATTTCATCGCGCGGCAGCACATCTTCTTCACGGCATCCGCCACGGCAGCCTCGCGGGTCAACATCTCGCCGCGCGAAACGCTCTGCCTGCGTATCATCTCCCCGAACACGGCCATCTATCTCGACCGCACCGGCAGCGGCAACGAGACTTCGGCTCACATGAAGGCCGACGGGCGGCTGACCATCATGTTCTGCGCGATGGAAGGGCCGCCGATGATCCTTCGCCTCTACGGCCGCGGCAGGATCATCCGTCGGCCATCGCCGGAATACAGGGAATTGCTGCACACACATTATGACGGAGACGAGCCGCTGGGCGCGCGACAGATCGTGTGGCTGGATATCGATCTCGTGCAGACGTCCTGCGGCTTCGGCGTGCCGCTCTTCAACTATGAAGGCGAAAGACCAAGCCTCGACAACTGGGCCAATGCAAAGGGGCCCGATGGCATAGAAGAGTATTGGCGTGAGAAAAACACCGTCAGTATGGACGGCTTACCTACCGGTTTATTTGACGACTGAGGACAACCGAAGGATTCAGTCCTCAAACGTGTAAAATCGGGGCGAATTGTAACAGCACTTACATAAAACTGACATTGGAGCTTCATGAAGCGGGACTAATCGGTTGCCTTGTGGTTGGCGCCGGCCCCCTCGAAACTCCCTTCGAGGCAGGGGCGTGCGCCCATTCTTAGCACCGGTAACGCTGATTTTTTGCAGCCCGGCAGCCGCGAAAGGGAAGCATTATGTTCGAACTCAGGAATGTCTCGCGCCGGTTTGGCAACAAGCTCGCTGTGGATTCCGTGACTTTGAACATACCCCAGGGCCAGATGGTCGGCGTCATCGGCCGTTCCGGTGCCGGCAAGTCGACGCTGTTGCGCATGATCAACCGCCTGGCCGATCCGAGTTCCGGCTCCATCCATTTCTCCGGCGTCGAGGTTTCCAAGCTCAAAGGCCGTGCGCTGCGCAGCTGGCAGCGCGACTGCGCCATGATCTTCCAGCAGTTCAACCTCGTTCCGCGCCTCGACGTGCTCACCAACGTCATGCTTGGCCGCCTGAACCAGCGCTCCACCGTTCTGAGCCTGCTCTCCGTCTTCACCCGCGAAGAGCGCATTGAAGCGATTGCCGCTCTCGAACGGCTCGGCATCGAACAGACGGCCCTGCAGATGGCCGGCACGCTTTCCGGCGGCCAGCAGCAGCGCGTCGCCATCTGCCGTGCCTTGATGCAGCAGCCAAAGATGATGCTGGCCGACGAGCCGATCGCTTCGCTCGATCCGCTGAACGCCAAGATCGTCATGGATGCGCTGCGCGACATCAATGAGCGCGAAGGCATCACCGTCATCACCAACCTGCACACGCTGGATACTGCCCGCAACTATTGCGAACGCATCATCGGCATGGCGGCCGGCCGCGTCGTATTCGACGGCAAGGCATCCGAACTGACGGCCGCTGCCGTCAAGGAAATCTACGGAACCGACAAGGACGGCGCCGGCATCGACGAGACCATGACGTCGACCGCAATCAACTTCGCCGATCCGGCCGCGCAAACCGCGGCAACTGAATCTGCTGGCCCGCAACCGCTGGCGCTGGCCGGTCTCTGAGAGAGACGGCCGGGATCGAGAGCCCGCGTCAAGGGCACATTTCTTCTAGACCGAAGGCATCCGGGGACACCGGTTAATCAGGAGACGAACCCAATGTTGAAGAAGACTCTTCTTGCGGCTACGGCGCTTCTCGCGCTCGTTGGCGGTGCCAACGCTGCAGACCTCAAGGAATTCCGCGTCGGCATTCTCGGCGGCGAAAACGAAGCCGACCGCCTGCGCAACTACGCCTGCCTTTCCGACCACCTGAAGAAGGAGTTCGGTTTCGAGAAGGTTTCGCTCTTCCCGGCCGCTGACTATAACGGCGTTATCCAGGGTCTGCTCGGCGGCACGCTCGACTTCGCAGAACTCGGCGCTTCCGGCTACGCAGCCGTTGCCATCAAGGACCCGAAGGCCGTTACCCCGATCCTGACCACCCAGCAGACCGACGGCGCGACCGGCTACTACTCCATCGGCCTCGCTCTGAAGTCTTCCGGCATCAAGACGATCGCCGACGCCAAGGGCAAGAAGCTCGGCTACGCCGATCCGGATTCCACCTCGGGCTACCTCGTCCCGCTGACGCAGATTCCGAAGACCACCGGCGCTCCGAACGACAAGTTCTTCGCTTCGACCCAGTTCAACGGCGGTCATGAAAACAACCTGCTCGCCGCTTACGACGGCAAGGTCGACGTTGCTGTTGACGACTCCTCGGGCATCGGCGACTTCAAGGACGGCTTCACCTCCGGCACCTTCCGCAAGGCTGTCGACAAGGGCACCGTCGACCCGAACAAGCTGGTCGAAGTATGGCGCTCGCCGCTGATCCCGAACGGCCCGCTCGTCGTTCGCAACGCTCTCGGCACCGAATGGCAGGCCAAGCTGGCCGACTTCTTCCTGAAGCTGCCGACCACGGACGCCAAGTGCTTCAACGCCATCGAAGGCGGCGACTTCAAGGGCTACGTCAAGGTTACCCCGGACTTCTACAACGCCGTTATCGACGTTCGTAAGGCTGCCATCGGCGGCTAATCAGCATTCCGATAACTGGGCGGCTGGCGACGGCCGCCCTTTTGCTATTCACAAAGGCAGGATTACATGACGATTGCCGATACGCACCCGAACATGCAGAGCCCGCCCCAGGGCGCCAAGGAGATCGGCGACGCCTGGACCAAGATGGTGGCCCGCCGCCGTCTTTACACCGGAATCGGCCTTGTCATCCTGCTCGTCGCTTTCGTCAGTTCCGTCCGCTTTGCCGACGAAAGCAATGCCGGCCATTTCTTCGAGCGCCTGCCGCATCTCTTCGACTTCGTAAGCTGGCTCATTCCCAAGGACTGGGCCGACGTCTATCGCGCCCTCTTCGACCTGCCGAGCCCAAATGGCGCCAACGGTGCTGGCGGCGAGGAATTCAATTTTCCACTCGGCCGTGTCTATGTCTGGGGCGATTTCTACATCCCCGAATATTTCGAGCTGATGATCGTCACGATCAACATTGCGCTGGTCTCGACCATTGTCGGTTTCGTCTTCGCGGTGCCGCTCGCCTTCTTTGCCGCGCGCAACCTCTCGCCGTCGCATCCGATCCGCCTGATCGCCAAGCGCATCATGGAACTGCTGCGCGCCTTCCCGGAAATCGTCATTGCCGGACTGTTTTCCGCCATCCTGTCGATCGGCCCGATCGCAGCCATCATCGCCGTCGGCCTTCACACCATCGGCGCGCTCGGCAAGCTGTTCTACGAAGTTATCGAGAACATCGACATGAAGCCGGATGAAGGCATGCGCGCCGTCGGCGCAAGCTGGACCGAGCGCGTGCGCTTTGCCGCCCTGCCCCAGGTGCTGCCGAACTTCATGTCCTATGCCTTGCTGCGCCTCGAAATCAACGTTCGCGCCTCCACCATCATCGGCGCCGTCGGCGGCGGCGGTATCGGCGAAGAGCTGAAGCTTGCAATCTCGCGCGGCTTCGGCGCCAAGACCATGGCGCTGATGTTGCTCCTCTTCGCGACGATCATTGTCGTTGACCAGTTTTCCGCATGGCTCCGCCGCCGTCTCGTCGGCGAGCACGCCTTCCTTCTGCAGCATTGAGGTTCCCCATGTCCGTCATCGACGCCAGCCGTATGCAGGAAATCGAAGCGCGTTACCCGGAGGTCTTTCATCGATCCTTCCGCCAGCGCTATGGCGCGCTGATGATCTTCATCGGCGTCATCCTCTACAGCATCTATGCCGTATGGTTCTTCAATCTGGCGAAAGTCGTCTCGGACGCGCATTGGGAGCGCGTCGGCATCTATCTCAGCCAGTGGATCAGCTACGATGTCCAACCGGAGTTCCGTATCTCCGGCGATAAGATCAGCATCAAGTATCCGCGCTTTTCGCCGCTGGGCGACAATCCCAATCCGAACTGGGTGACGACCAATGCCGATGGCAGCATCGCCGTTTCGGTGAGCGGCACCAGCCGCATGGTGACAATCACCAAGACGCAGGCGATCCTGACGGCGCATGGCTTGACCATTCCCATCGACATTACGGGCAATGCCCCGAAAATCGTCGGCTCACAGCCGGTGCCGAGCTGGATGACCGTCTATGACGACAATATCCTCGCCAATTTGGGCTTTGCCGGAGACGTCAGCATCTCCACTGATCGCGTGAAGATCCGCAAACGCTTCCTTGGCTGGGCCAATTTCGTCTTCGACACGCATTCGCCCTTCTTCGACAAGCCGGCGAACGAGGTCATCAGCCTGATCGTTTCCGGGCCGCGGCTCGATCCCGACCAGTCCAATCTCTCGCTGGCCTTCGACAATATCTGGAACAATGGCGCCTGGCAGCACGGCGACGTCTGGACCAAGCTGTTCCAGACCATTGTCATGGCGTTCCTCGGCACGCTGCTCGGTTCGCTCGCAGCCTTCCCGCTCGCCTTCCTCGCTGCCCGCAACATCACACCGAACCGACTGCTCAATCAGGTCCTGAAGCGCTCCTTCGATTTCCTGCGCTCGGTCGACATGCTGATCTGGGCACTGTTCCTGACACGCGCCTTCGGCCCCGGCCCGCTCGCCGGCAGCGGCGCCATCTTCCTCACGGAGACGGGTACGCTCGGCAAGCTCTATTCCGAAGGCCTCGAGAACATCGACAACAAGCCGCGCGAAGGGGTGAAGTCCACGGGTTCACCGCAGATCCTGGTGCAGCGTTACGGCATCGTGCCGCAGATCGTTCCCGTCATCGTCAGCCAAACGCTCTACCAGTGGGAATCGAATGTGCGCGGTGCGACCATCATCGGTGCAGTCGGCGCCGGCGGTATCGGCCTCAAGCTTTGGGAAGCGATGCGCACCAATGCCAACTGGGCGAACGTCGCCTACATGGTGCTGCTGATCCTCATCGTCGTCTTCCTGTTCGACGCCGCATCCAACGCCCTGCGGTCGCGCCTGATGGGTACGAGGGCCAAGTAAAAAAGAGCGAGAAAATCGCAGCGCATCATCATTTTGTCACGGGAATCCGGTAGCGCAAGCCCGACAAGACCGCATTGATCGAATCGGATTTAGCCGGATTCGACCAGCTGCGGTCTTGCTGCTCTTGCGGTTTGTCGCAAATCACCCAACAGTGTCGCGCGCAGCCGATTTTTCCAAGGAATTCAGCCTTGCGCTATGCTCTCTATTTCACGCCGCCCAAAGACGATTCGCTGACTGCGCTGGCCGCCCGCTGGCTGGGTCGCGATGCTTTTTCCAATGAGATCTTTTCCGACAAGGCCATGGGTCCGCTGCCGGAAGGCCATGCCGAACTGACAGCCGATCCGCGCCGCTACGGCTTCCATGCCACGCTAAAAGCACCTTTCGAGCTCGCCGCCTCGGTGAATGAGCGCGACCTGCTCGAGGTTGCCGCCGATTTCGCCTCGCGCACCAAGGCCTTCACGATTCCGGAGCTGGTACTCGGCCAGCTTGGCCCATTCTTCGCGCTCGTGCCCGGCTCGCTGCATCAGCCGCTGCAGGATTTTGCCTTCAGCGTCGTCAAAACTTTCGAGCCGTTCCGCGCCCCGCTTTCGGACCATGATATCGCCCGGCGCAAGCCGGAGGCGCTGACGGAGCCACAGCGCGCCCATCTGCTGCGCTGGGGCTACCCTTATGTCAGTGACGAGTTCCGCTTCCACATGACGCTGACCGGGCCTGTGCCGACGGAGCGTCAGGCCGACATGCACGAAACCCTGCGCGAACGCTTTGCTGACCATTCCGGCAAAGCTCTCGCCATTTCCAGCCTTGCCATCTTCGTCGAAGAAGAGCGTGGGGCACCCTTTACCGTCCGCTCCTGGCTGCCACTTGCTGGCAGCTAGAGCATTTCGACTTCAAACGTAGTCGCGGGAATGCTCTATCTCTTTGTTTTCACGCAATTCCGGACGCAAAACCGCTTCGCACTTTTGCTGGAATTGCTCCAATGATGAAAGACCCGACATGACCAAAGAAACCGTCCTTTCCAACGCCCGCATCGTCCTTGAAGAAAAGATCGTCGCAGGCTCGGTGCTGATCCGTGGCGGTTGTATTGCCGACATTTCCGAAGGCAAGTCCGCGATCGGCGAAGATTTCGAAGGCGATTACCTGATCCCCGGTCTGGTGGAACTGCATACCGACCATCTGGAAGCGCATTACTCCCCGCGCCCTGGTGTTCGCTGGCACAAGACGTCGGCGATCCAGGCGCACGATGCCCAGATCGTCACCTCAGGCATCACGACAGTATTCGATTGCCTGCGCATGGGCTCTGATGAAGATGGCGGCTTCGAAAAGGGCGAGATGCGCGATATGGCCGATGCCATTCAGGCCGCCCAGCGCGAGGATAGGCTGCGCGCCGACCACCTGATCCACCTGCGCTGCGAAGTTTCCTCCGACAACGTCCTCGATCACTTCCAGGACTTCGAGAAAGACCCCTATGTCCGCTTGGTGTCGCTGATGGATCACGCACCCGGCCAGCGCCAGTTCCAGACCATGGACCAGTACATCTTCTACTACCAGAAGAAGCGTGGCTTGAGCGACGAGGCCTTTGCCAAGTTCGTTGCCAAGCGCCAGGAAGAATCGGCCAAGTACGCGACCCCGCACCGCGACGCCATCTCCAAGGTCTGCTCCGAACGCGGCATTACCGTCGCCAGCCATGACGACGCGACGCTTGCCCATGTCGACGAAGCCATTCACTACGGTGTCCGCCTGGCGGAGTTCCCGACCAGCATCGACGCGGCCAAGGCTTCTCATGGCGCCGGCATGAGCGTGCTGATGGGCGCGCCGAATATCGTGCGTGGCAAGTCGCACTCCGGCAATATCGCAGCGCGCGATCTGGCCGAACTCGGCGTGCTGGACGTGCTCTCTTCCGACTACGTGCCGCTCAGCCTGCTGCATGCTCCCTTCATCCTTGCGGATGAGGTTGAGAGCATTTCGCTGCCGCAGGCGATCGCCATGGTCACCGCAACGCCCGCAAAAACCGTCAGCCTTGATGATCGCGGCCGCATCGCAGAGGGCCTGCGCGCCGACCTGGTTCGCGTTCGCCGCGATCATGGCGTGCCGGTCACCCGTTCCGTCTGGCGGGAAGGACGGCGGGTCGCATGAGCACGGACGCTAATCTCGAGCCGGCTAACGACAGCCTTTCGAGTGCGACGGCCGGCGTCCTGGCGGTCGTCGTCGGCCCGAGCGGTGCCGGTAAGGACACACTGATGAATCTGGCCGCCCGGCATTTCGCCGGCCGGCCCGACGTTCACTTCGTCCGCCGTGTTATCACACGCACGGTCGATGCCGGCAACGAAAACCATAGAAGCGTTTCCGATGCGGATTTCGATGCGATGAAGCAGGCCGGCGCTTTCGCCGTCTCCTGGGAAGCGCATGGCCTGAAATACGGCATCCCGGACGAAGTTGCGGACGAGCTTGCACGCGGCAATCTCGTTATTGCCAACGGCTCACGCTCGGCGCTGCCCCATTTCCAGACCGCCTTTCCGCGACTGAAGGTCATCAACATCACCGCGCGGCGGGAAGTGCTGGCCGAACGCCTTATGGCACGCGGCCGCGAAAGCCGTGAAGATGTGCTGAAGCGCTTGGAACGCAGCACGCTTGCCGTTCAGGACGGCTACGATGTCACCGATATCGACAATAGCGGCACGCTCGAAGAAGCCGAAACCGCCATCATTTCCGCGCTGGAAGCACTGATCCGGAAGTGACCGGTTCCGATGCTGGTGGGCCGAACGTCATTCGGCCTGCCACACATCCTCATAGCCCTGGTCGTCGACAGTCAACTTCGTCCCCACGGGAAGATGAAGATATTTGACGACGAGCGGCAGCACCTCGCCCAGATGTCTGGCGTGAACCGGCTGATAGAAATCCTCGGCGTCGGAATATTCCCCGCAATGGAAAAACCAGCTGATATTTCCGCCGTCAGGCTGAGCAACTCTCGTTCCATATATCGGCATCCTGCCGAGCGTCGGCAGGGCGACGGCCACCATCTCTTCCGACGTCGCCCTGGGCTCGTTCACGCTCAGCTCTCTCCGGCTCAGTGCGCCTCATCCCAATTATTGGCGGCGCGCGCGTCCACCTTCAAAGGCACGGCCATGTCCACAGCCGGCAGGGCGGCGTTTTCCATGACCGAGACGATGACCGGCATCGTGCGCTCGACATCGGCATCCTCGACTTCGAAGATCAGTTCGTCATGCACCTGCAAGAGCATGCGCACGCGATCGCCAAGCCCGGCTGAGGCCAGCGCCGGCTCCATCTTGATCATGGCGCGGCGGATGACATCCGCGGCCGAGCCTTGGATCGGGGCATTGATCGAGGCACGCTCATTGAAGGCGCGGACGGACGGGTTGGAGGAGCGGATTTCCGGGAAATGGATGCGGCGACCGAAGATCGTCTCGACATAGCCCTTGTCGCGCGCAGCTTGCTTGGTGCTGTCCATATAGTCGCGGATGCCGGGGAAGCGCTCGAAATACTTCTTGATGTAGTCGCTGGCTTCGGAGCGCTCGATCGAGAGCTGGTTGGCGAGGCCGAAGGCCGAAATGCCATAGATGATGCCGAAGTTGATCGCCTTGGCGCGGCGGCGCACCTCGCTCGGCATGCCCTCCACCGGCACGCTAAACATCTCGGAGGCCGTCATCGCATGAATGTCGATGCCGTCTTCGAAGGCTTGCTTCAGCTGCGGGATATCGGCGACATGCGCCAGAACGCGCAGTTCGATCTGGCTGTAGTCGGCCGAAACCAGCTTGTGGCCCGGCGTCGATATGAAGGCGGTGCGGATCTTGCGGCCTTCCGCCGTACGCACCGGAATATTCTGCAGGTTCGGTTCCGACGAGGAAAGGCGCCCGGTCGTGGTCGATGCCAGCGAATAGGAGGTGTGAACGCGCTTCGTCTGCGGATGGACGTAGCCCGGCAGAGCGTCGGTATAGGTCGATTTCAGCTTGGTGAGCTGACGCCAGTCGACGATCTTGCGCGGCAGATCGAAGCCTGCGGCCGCCAGGTCTTCCAGCACCTGCGCCGAGGTCGACCATTGGCCTGTCTTGGTCTTGCTGCCGCCGGCCAATCCCATCTTGCCGAAGAGGATATCGCCGAGCTGCTTCGGGGAACCGATGTTGAAGCGCTCGCCGGCAAGATTATAGATCTCGTCCTCGAGGGCGGCGGCGCCCTGCGCCAGTTCGCCCGAAAGGCGCGAAAGGATCTGCCGGTCGATGGTGATGCCGCGCTCTTCCATATGGGCAAGCACCGGCACAAGGGGCCGCTCCAGGCGCTCGTAGACTGCCGAGAGCTTCTCTGCCGCAAGCCGCGGCTTCAGCACCAGCCAGAGGCGTAGCGTCACATCAGCATCCTCGGCCGCATAGGCCGTGGCGCGGTCGATATCGACGAGATCGAAGGTGACGTTGGATTTGCCGCTGCCAGCCACGTCCTTATAGGCGATCGGCTTGTGGCCGAGCCAGCGCTCGGAGAGGCTATCCATACCGTGGGTAGCGTTGGAGCCGCCATCGAGCACATAGGAGAGCAGCATCGTGTCGTCGAAAGACTTCGTCTCGATGCCGTAGCGCTTCATCAGCAGGTAGTCGTATTTAAGGTTCTGGGCGATCTTGAGGATGGATGCATCCTCCAGCAGCGCCTTCAATCGCGGCAGCGCATCGCGAAGCGGGATCTGATTGTCCGCCATGCCGCCGCCGAGCAGGTCGCCGACGCCGGTCTTGTGGGCAAGCGGGACGTAGGCGGCGCGGATGGAGCTGCCCGTGGGATCATTGCGGTTATCGGCGATCGCCAGCGAGAAACCGACGATTTCGGCCTGCATCACATCGAGCGATGTCGTCTCGGTATCGAAGGCGACGATGCCAGTTTCGCGCGCATCGGCGATCCATTGATCGAGCGTGGCGACATCGCGGATGGTCACATATTTCAAATGATCGATCGGCGCAGTGGCAAAGCTTGCGGCACGCGCATTGGCGAGGTCGGCCGGCTCGCTCAACCCCTCGACGGCCAGGCGCGGCTTTGCCGCCGGCACTGGCACGGAGGCTCCCTCGGTAGACACCTCGCTGCCGGCGACGAGTTCGACATTTTCACCGACATCGAGATCCGGGCCATGCGCGCCATCAGCCAGCTCGACCTTGACGACGGATGGCTCGATCGCCGCAGGATCGCAATCGCAGGCATCGGCGACGCGGCGCGTGAGCGAGGTGAATTCCATCGCCTTCAGGAAGCCGATCAGCTTCGGGCCGTTCTGCGGCTCCAGCACCAGGGCGTCGAGCGGCAGTTCTAACGGCACGTCAGTCCGCAGCGACACCAGCTGGCGGGAGATACGGGCAAGCTCGGCATTGGCGATGATGTTTTCGCGACGCTTCTGCTGCTTGATTTCGCCGGCGCGGGCCAGCAGCGTGTCGAGATCGCCGAATTCCTCAAGCAGCTGCGCCGCCGTCTTAGGCCCGATGCCCGGAATGCCGGGAACGTTGTCGACCGAATCGCCCGTCATGGCCTGCAGGTCGATCATTTTCTCCGGCGGCACGCCCCATTTCTCGATGACGTCAGGAATACCGATCTGTTTGTCCTTCATGCTGTCATACATGTGGACCATCGGGGTGACGAGCTGCATCAGATCCTTGTCGGACGAGATGATCGTCACATCGGAACCGGCAGCCTCGGCCTGGCGGGCATAAGTGGCGATGATGTCATCGGCCTCGAAACCGTCAGTCTCGATGCAAGGCAGGTTGAAGGCACGTGTCGCCTCGCGGATGAGGCCGAATTGCGGGATCAGCTCCTCGGGCGGTGCGGAGCGGTTTGCCTTGTATTCCGGAAAGATCTCCTTGCGGAAAGTCTTCGAGGAATAATCGAAAATCACGGCGAAATGGGTGGGCGTCACCCCGACCGACGTGTCGCGCGCCGAGGTCAGGAGCTTCCACAGCATGTTGCAGAAACCGGAGACGGCGCCTACAGGCAATCCATCGGACTTCCGGGTCAGCGGCGGCAGGGCGTGAAAGGCCCGGAAAATGAAACCGGAGCCGTCGACGAGGAAGAGATGATCACCTTTTTTCATGGTGACATGGATAGCGTGGCGCACCTCCAACGTCCATATAAAGTTCTGGTTTTGCAGGCTGACGAGCGCGCCGGATCTCTCACCGAAACGTTACTAATTTTTAATCAATCTAATCTGCGCATTCCCTTGAAAAACCATATTTGGAATCACAAATGTTACTCACCGGCGATTGATACGCCGAGGGTCTGACAACCGGCCTGTCCCCCGCCACGTCAGACTCGGACAAAGGCCTATCCCCTCTCCGGGCCTTTGTCCCCCTTTTTCGAGCCGCCATGGCGCCCTCCAGGCCATGGCGGCTTTTTCATGAGAAAAATACAACCTTAGAGATTATTAACCGCTCATGAAGTTGAGGATTCCCAACGGATCCCTACCCAATATTTGCTGATTGTCTTGTTTCTGAATCCTCGGCATACTTGCAATCATGGGATTTAATCGGATGGACTCCGCAGCCTACCTTGCCAGTCAATTGGCGAAGGTATTTTCTCGCTCGTTGCTGCAACGGGCGAACAAGCTCGGTTTCTCGCCCGGACAGTTTCCGATCCTGCTGGAACTATGGTCCGAAGACGGGCTGACGCAGAAGCAATTGCTGGAGCGGGTCGATATCGAGCAAGCGACGATGGCCAATACGTTGTCCCGCATGGAACGCGACGGGCTGGTGGAGCGCCGCCCGCACCCAACGGACAAGCGAGCGCAACTTATCTTCCTGACGGTGAAGGCGAGCGAGATGAAGGCCGAGGCCATAGAGGCTGCGACGGCGACCGATTCCGAGCTTCTCAAGGATTTTCGCAATTTCGAGCGCGAACTGCTGCTGGAGTATATCCGGCGCATTCTGGACAACGCCAAGCATGATTGAAGCACTATTGCATAATTCCTTAAATCGGAATCGATTTAAGGAATTATGCAATAAATCTAAAGTGTTACGGCACCTTTGCGCGTCATAAGTGACGCGCGGCGTTGTGGCAGGGAAAGCGCGCAGAGCGTTTCCGCGGCTTCACCCGAACGTGCTCCATTCTTATCCCGCCGCCCGGTCCATGTCGGGAAACTGCTGGCTCGGCCCGATATCCGGCTTGCCGAAGAATATCCCTTGAAGTTGGGCACATCCCTCCTCGATGACGATGCGGCGCTGGATTTCCGTCTCCACGCCTTCCGTCACCACGGGCATATTCAGACTGTGCCCGAGACCGATGATCGCGCGGACGATCGAGCGCGCCGCCGGATCATGTTCGAGTGCGCCGGTGAAGCTGCGATCGACCTTGATCTTGTCGAAGGGGAATGCGCGCAGATTGCTGAGTGAGGAGAAGCCGGTGCCAAAATCGTCCATGACCACACGAACGCCAAGGCGGTGCAGGCGCTGCAGCGTCGCAAGGACCGCCGTGCGTTCGCGCATCAGAGCCGCTTCAGTGATTTCAAGCTCCAGTCGCCGCGGATCGAGCCCGGTTTTTCGCAGGATGCGCTCGATCTGATCGTAGAGCGTCGGGATCATGAATTGCAGCGGTGACAGATTGACAGCGACGCTCGCGGGCTGACGCCAGCGGACCGCTTCCTGGCACGCCTGTTCCAGCACCCACTCGCCGATTGCCGCGATCGATCCGCTCTCCTCGGCAATGGGAATGAACGTCTCGGGTTCGATGATGCCGCGGTCCGGATGCCGCCAGCGCAACAGGGCTTCGTAACCGCTGACGCTATCACTGCCGACGTCATAGATCGGCTGATAGTCGAGATAGAGCTGCTTGCGCAGAATGGCCTGCCGCAAGTCGTTCTCAAGTTGCCGACGCATACGGGCGGCCTTGTCCATCTCGGCGTCGAAGAAGCAGGCATGACCGCGGCCTGCGCGCTTGGCGCGGTAGAGCGCGGTATCCGCATTCGCATAGAGCTGCTCGGCATTGGCGCCATCGCGCGGAAAGATCGCAATGCCAAGGCTGACGCCAACCGCCGTCGGATCGCGGGCGGTGTCCATCTCCGCGGCGAATTCCACCAAGATGCGCTCCGCAAGACGCGTGGCGGCCTCGGGCTGCTGGCGCATGGGCTGGATGATGGCGAACTCGTCGCCGCCAAGTCTCGCAACCGTATCGCCTTCCTCGGCCACGCGCTGGAGGATGCCGGCGACCCTGCAAAGAAGGCGGTCTCCTTCGGCGTGACCGAAGACATCGTTGATCGCCTTGAACCGGTCGAGATCCAGGCAGAAGACTGCGACCTCGCCATGCTTGCGGTTTGCCATCTGCAGCGCCTGTCGCATGCGCTGGTCGAACAGCGAGCGATTGGGAAGATCCGTCAATATGTCGTGATGGGCGAGATGCTCGATCATCTGCTCGGCCCGGCGCCGCTCCGTCAGATCGCGCACGACGAGTACGCTGCATTCGTGGCCGCGATATGTAATGGAGCGGATCACGGTTTCGACGGGAATGGCCTTGCCGTCGCGACCGGAAAGCGTTGTTTCAAGCGGAATGGCAGCTTCGGTGCAGGCCTCCAGATCGAGTGTCAGAAAGGCTTCCGGCACCGCACCGATCACCTGCTGTGTGGACCATCCGGAAATGGTGAAGAAGCGTTCGTTCGCATCGATGATCCGGCCGTCTCGGAGGACCAGCAGCCCTTCCAGCGACGCATTGGCAAAGCCACGCAGATCTGTGAGATGACGATCGATGAAAATCGCGCCGAGAGAGCTGAGAATCAGTGCCGTGGCTGCTGCGAGGACGATGCTGGCAAGAAAGCTGCGGTCGATCGCGAGCGCCTCCGAGGGCACATCCGTCTCCAGCGTAAGCGAGACACCGCTCATCGCCGTGAAGTGTAGCGAACATATCGCCAACAGCAGCAGGAGCGCGCCGACAACGATGCGCCTGACGCGATGAAGCCTGCGAAAGGCGACAAAGGCCAATGAAGCAAAGCTGATACCGACCGCAACCGACGCGACAATACGTGGCAGGCTATAGGAGAGCTTGGCCGATGTTTCTATGGCCTGCATGCCGGTGAAGTGCATGGCGCCGATGCCGAATGCCATCAACACGCCGCCAGAGGCGAACGACATCGAATTGTCCCACTCGAATGCGACGGAGATGGCGAGCCATGAGCCGAGAATTGCAAACACCATCGACAGTAATGTTGGTGACACGGCATAGGTGATGGGGATGCTGTCCTGATATGCCAGCATGGCGATGAAATGCGTCGCCCATATGCCGACACCGCTGGCAAAGGCCGCAGCGGTGATCCAGTAGCGGCGCTGATGCGAGCGGCACTCCTGTGCGCGTGCGAAAAGTAGCATGGTGGCGAGGCTGCCCATCAGGCAGGTAAATGCGGCAACAAAAATCAGCCTGATATCATGATCGTCGCGGATGCATGCAATCACTGAAAACATTTGGTGCCCCCGGAATACGCCTCTAGATTGATGTTATTTCTAATAATCTAAAGAACTTGTAAATTACATGAGCAACTATGCACATAATGACTGCCTTGCTGCAGCGAAGCAAGCTACGGTAAATTTTCGGTTTTGATGCCTCGAAACCCGCCGGGCTTTGGTCTATCGTCCCGCCAAACTCATGTAAGGAGTCGGATATGACCGATATATCGCCCGTTCTCGACCGTGCCGATCAGAACCTCCCCTCCAGCCTGGACAAGCTCTTCGAGTTGCTCCGCATCAAGTCCATTTCGACCGATCCGGACTACAAGACGGAGTGCCGCAAGGCGGCGGAATGGCTGGTCGCCTACCTGAACTCGATCGGCTTTACCGCGTCCGTCCGCGACACGCCTGGCCATCCGATGGTCGTCGCGCACCACGATGCCGGCAGCGCCGACGCGCCGCATGTGCTGTTCTACGGCCACTACGACGTGCAGCCGGTCGATCCGATCGAACTCTGGGAAAGCGATCCCTTTGCGCCTGCCATCAAGGACATGGGCGACGACCGCAAGATCCTGACCGGCCGCGGCACCTCCGACGACAAGGGCCAGCTGATGACCTTCGTCGAAGCCGTGCGTGCCTACAAGGAAACCAAAGGCGCACTTCCTGTGCGCATCTCCATTCTGTTCGAAGGCGAAGAGGAATCCGGCTCTCCTTCGCTGAAGCCTTTCCTCGAAGCCAATGCCGCCGAGCTGAAAGCCGATTTCGCGCTGGTGTGCGATACCGGCATGTGGGACGGCGACACGCCGGCAATCTGCGCCGGCCTGCGCGGGCTTGTCGGCGAGGAGATCGTCATCACCGCAGCCGATCGCGACCTGCATTCGGGCGTGTTCGGCGGCGCTGCGGCCAACCCGATCCACATCCTCACCGATATTCTTGCCGGCCTGCATGACGAGACCGGACGCGTGACGCTTCCTGGCTTCTATGAGGGTGTCGAGGAAACGCCATCCAACATCAAGGCTTCCTGGGAAAAGCTGGGACTGACAGACGAAGACTTCCTCGGCGAAGTCGGACTGTCGATCCCCTCGGGCGAAAAAGGCCGCTCGGTGATGGAACTCACCTGGGCACGGCCGACGGCCGAGGTCAACGGCATCTGGGGCGGCTATACAGGCGCGGGCTTCAAGACCGTGATCGCCGCCAAGGCATCCGCGAAGGTCTCCTTCCGTCTCGTCGGCCAGCAGAATCCAGCGGCGATCCGCGAGAATTTCCGCGCCTATGTGCGCTCGAAGATCGCCGCCGATTGCTCGGTGGAATTCCACGAGCATGGCGGCTCGCCGGCCATCCAGCTTTCCTACGATTCACCGGCGCTGACCAAGGCGAAGAACGCCCTCTCCAGCGAATGGCCGAAGCCCGCCATCGTCATCGGCATGGGCGGCTCCATCCCGATCGTCGGCGATTTCCAGAAGATGCTCGGCATGGAATCGCTGCTGATCGGCTTCGGTCTCTCCGACGACCGCATCCATTCGCCGAACGAGAAATACGAGCTGCGCTCCTACCACAAGGGCATCCGCTCCTGGATCCGTGTACTCGACGCGCTGGCTGTTTGATTGATCGGCCGGGGCGCGCAGCTCACTTTGCGCGCCCTGTACCTACTCCGCCTCGACGGTCATTATTCCGTCCCGCAGAACGAGCGTCCGCAGATGGCTCGACCAAATCTATGAGATAGAGCATGGGAATCTGGATCGACACCGACATGGGATTCGATGACATCGCTGCCATTCTGGTGGTTGCGAGCTCGAATCTTGTCATCGACGGCGTTTCGCTGGTGAGCGGCAACGCGCCGCTCGCCCATGTTCGCGACAATGCGGCAAGTGCTGCCGCGGTCTTCGGCTGGAGGTTCCCCATCCATACCGGCCGCGAACTGCCTGTCCTGTGCAAGCTGGAAACCGCCCAGAGCATCCTTGGCCAGAACGGCATTCCGACAGTAGGCAGAAGCCTGCCGTCAGCCGAACCCCTTCCCTTCAGCGACGCCTTCGCTGCGCTCTGCGGCTGGCTCGGCGACGGCAACGGGCCGAAGCGCATCCTGGCGCTTGGTCCGCTGACGAATATCGCCGCCCTCGCGCTGGCGCGCCCAGACCTTGCCGCCCGTATCGACGAGCTGACCTGGATGGGCGGCGGCGTCACCGCGGGCAATCATACCGCCTCGGCCGAATTCAACGCCTTTGCCGATCCCGAAGCTTTGGCGATCGTGCTTGCGCATGGCCTGCCGCTGCGCATGGTCGATCTCGACATCTGTCGAAAGGTGCTGGCTTGGCCCGAGGATGTTGCGCATCTGCGCCAAACGGCGAGCGAAAAGGCGCAGCTGCTCGCCGATCTGCTGGAAGGCTACGTCAACATCGCCATCAGTCGCGGGCGGGCGGCCATGGCGATCTACGATCCGACGGCAGCGGCCATCTTCGTTGCCCCCGAAATTGCCGTTCTGAAGCACGCGCGCATCGATACAGAACTGCACGGTCAGCACACACGCGGCCGCACCGTCGTCGAAACGCGCGCCTCGCATGGTGCATTCAATGCGCATTTCGCTACCGAGATTGATGCGGAGAAGGCGCGCACGATCATATTCGACGCGCTGCGTCAGGCAGCCGCCTGACGCCAAACTGGACACGCCGATGGAAGAGCGGCAGGCGCTGTTTCAGCCCCCTTCGCTCAGCTCCTGCTGCACCAGTGTCGTCCAGAAGGCAACGCCGGAACCAATCGCGTCGTCGGCAAAATCATAAGCCGTGTTGTGATGCAGCGCGCCGTCGACGGCCGGGCCATTGCCGAGCCAGACGTAGCAGCCCGGCGCCTTCTGACCGAAGAATGCGAAATCGTCGCCAGCGGTCGACGGCGGAAAACGGGTTCGTGCCTTCTCGCCGAAAACCGCCTGGGCCGCCTTCAATGCCCGCGCGGTGGCATCCGCATCGTTGACGACAGGCGGAATGCGGCGCTCGAAGTGATAGTCGGCCGCGATCCCGTACATGGCGGCAGTGCCCTGGGCCAGACGGCCGATTTCCCGCTCCAGCTGATCGCGGACCTCAGGTGCATAGGCGCGCGCCGTGCCGCCGATCTCGACAGTATCGGGAATGACGTTTAGCGCATTGGGGTCGCCCGCCTGAAGCGCGCAGGCACTGACGACGGCGGGCTGCAGGGGATCGACGACGCGGCCGACAATGGTTTGCAGCGACGACAGGAAAGTTGCGGTTGCCGTGATCGGATCCTTGCCGAGATGCGGTTTCGCCCCATGCGTACCGGTACCGCGAAAAGTGACGCGCCAAGTATCCGACGAAGCCAGCTGCGGTCCTTCGACGACGGCCATCTCATCGACATCGAGACCCGGCATGTTGTGCAGGCCATAAACGGCATCACAGGGAAACAGGTCGAAGAAGCCTTCCCCCACCATGCGATGCGCACCGCCGCGGCCTTCTTCGGCCGGCTGAAAGATGAAATGTACGGTCCCCGAAAAGCCGCGCTTGGCGGCCAGATGGCGGGCAGCGCCGATCAGCATGGTCGTGTGACCATCGTGACCGCAGGCATGCATCTTGCCGGGAATGGTGGACTTGTAGGAACGATTTGCCTTCTCCGGCATGGCCAGCGCGTCCATATCGGCACGAAGGCCGATGCGGCGCGTACCGTTACCGACCTGCAGCGTGCCGACGACGCCGGTCTTGCCGAGGCCGCGATGCACCTTGAGCCCCGCTTCCTCCAGCAAGGTAGCAACGATGCCGCTGGTACGCTCCTCCTCGAAACCAAGTTCCGGATGGGCATGAAGGTTGCGGCGAAGCGATGTGAGGAAAGGGAGGTCCTGGACGATCTCTTCGGGCAAAGACATGGGCATTCCTTCGATGTGAGGCATGATGAGGGCGTGCCTAAAGCGCGCCGCGATCTTTCAGATTCGCTTCTTGCGCTTCAGGCCTTACATTTGGCGCATGTCGTTATCGCAAAACCGCTGCACACTTTTGCGCGACATGCTTTATCTTCCCCAAAGCACCGCCTGCTTCAACCCAAATGAAGCTCAGACATCGAGCTTGTTGAAGACATGTGCCTTTCCGATAACGGTCAGCGACACCACGCTGCCGACCTCAGGCAGGCCGACGCCGGAGCTTTTGATGTTCAAGGTCTCCGAACCATTGGCGTTGGACAGGACCACAGTCACCGTGCAGACGGCGCCGCCAAACTCGATTTCGGTTACCTTGCCGATGCAGGCCGCGTCCGCGCCCACATCGGCGATCGTCTCAAGGCGCAATTGCTCGGGCCGCAGCATGATATCGGTCCGCCCGTGCGCATTTTCGGCATCGACCGGGATACGGCCGAGTATGCACTTGGCAGATCCGCCATCGAGATCGCCCGGCAACACGATAGCATCGCCGAGGAAGAGCGCGGTTTCGCGATCCCTGGGGCTGAGATAGAGAGCCTGCGGCGTCCCAGCCTGTATGAGCGCACCCTCTCGCAAGACAGCGACCTGATCCGCGAAGGACAGAGCTTCTGTCTGGTCGTGCGTGACGAGCACTGCCGTAATACCGGCGATTTGCAACACACGGGCGACGGCCTTTCGCATGTTTTCGCGCAGGCCGGTATCGAGGGCGGAAAATGGCTCGTCGAGCAGCATCAACCTCGGTTTGCGACCGAGCGCACGCGCAAGAGCTACACGTTGCTGCTGGCCGCCGGAAAGCTCGTGAGGTCGGCGCGTGAGCATATTTCGGTCGAGTTCGACCATATCGATGAGAGCGTTGATCTGCTGATCGCGGTCGCGTGCACCACGCTCCATGCCGAAGCCGACATTCTCGGCGACGCTGAGATGCGGAAACAAGGCGCCGTCCTGGGCGACTATGCCGATGCCGCGGCGATGCGCCGGCACAATGGCTTCGCCATCCGCCAAGGTCTCGCCGTGAAGCACGACCTGCCCTGCATCAGGGGTTTCGAAACCGGCGATGATACGCAGCAGCGTCGTCTTGCCCGAGCCGGATGGACCGACGATAGCTGTACGGCTGCCGGCGGCGACCGTGAGATCGATATTGTTCAGTGCGCGGACGGGACCGTAGCGCTTGCTGATATTCTTGATCGCCAGAAAGGTCATTGTCCGGCCGTTCGTTTGGATTGCACATAAAGGAGAAGGGTGAGCGGCAGCGACATGACGACCATCATGAAGGCGTAGGGTGCCGCCGAAACATAGTCGATTTCGCTCGTCAGCGACCAGAATTTCGTCGCCAGCGTTTCCGTGCCGTTGGGGGAAAGCATCAGCGTTGCCGTCAGCTCGTTGGTGATGCCGAGCGCGACGAGGGCAACGCTGGCGGCAAAGCCGGGAGCGGCAAGCCGCATGGTAACTTGCCGCACCGCCTGCGACGGCGTGCGGCCGAGCGCCATGGCGGCACGCTCGAGTTCGACCGGCGCCTGGGCGATGCTGGCGCGCAGGCCGACCATGGCGCGCGGCAGGAACAAGAGGACGTAGGCGAGCAAGAGCGTTGCAAAGGTCTGATAGAGCGGCAGGACCAGCCGGACCGTGATCGACACCAGCGCCAGTGCGACGACGACTCCTGGCAGTGAGCCGACATAATAATGGCAGGCTTCCAGAACGCGCTGCAGTCGACCCGGCGCGCGCACCGACAGCCAGGCCATGGGCGTTGCGGCAATGGTGGTGAGAAGACCGCCCGCTATCGCGAGAGCAATGGTTTGCAGCAGGGCCGAGCCGACCGTATCGACGCGCCAGATGCCGAAACCGCCGAGATACAGCCAACGGGCCAGAGTGACGAAGGGAATGCCAAGCGTCAGCACGGATGTAACGACGGGCAGCGCGATGGCAGCGCCGACAAACCAGCCCAGACGGCGACGATCAGCCGGGCGGGCAGCGCCCGAACCGACACGGGCATAGCGCTCGTTGCCGCGCGCCAGCACCTCGATGCCGAGCAGAAGCAGGCAGCAGAAGACAAGGACACCACCGAGCATATTGGCGGCTGGGCTGTTATAGGCCGACTGGAACTGATCGACGATCGCGGTCGAGAAGGTGTCGAAGCGGATCATGACGTAAAGGCCGTATTCCGCCAGGAGATGCAGGCCGATCAGCAGCGAACCGCCGCAAATCGCAAGGCGGAGTTGCGGCAGGACCGCGCGGAAAAAGACACGCCACGGGCCGAGGCCGAGCGAGGCGGCAGCATCCTCGATCGCCGGATCGAGCCGGCGCAGGGCCGCAGCGACAGGCAGATAGAGGAAAGGAAAATAGGCAAGCACCGATACGAGAACGCCGCTCCACAGCCCGCGCATGCTGGGCACGAGGCTGACCCAGGCGTAGCTGTGCACAAAGGCAGGCACGGCGAGTGGTGCCGCCGCCAGCCAAGACCAGAGGCGGGCTCCGGGAATATCGGTACGCTCCGTCAGCCAGGCCAGCGTGACCGCGAGCAGGATGCACAACGGAATGGTGCAGACTTCGAGCAGGACGGTATTGACGAGCAACTCGCCGACGCGATTGCGGAAGATCAGGGCGATGACCTCGGTCCAGCCCGTATCGATCGTGATCCAGGCGATGAAGCCGAGCGGCACCAGACTGAGGAGCGCGACGATGGACGCGAGAGCGACGACGGAACCATGCCGAACGCGACTACGAGGGGCGGCCGTCAACTGGGGCATCTGCATGGCGGCAGGTTCGCCGGCATATGTGTTCTTCTGCAGCAAATCCGAGCTGCCTTTCACGCCCTGAAATAGGAAGGCAACCGCCGCAGACGGCGGTTGCCCGATCGATCGGCCTTAGGGCCATCCCTATGCCCCTAGCAGGGCATAGGACAATGATGCAAGAGCCAAGCCCGTCCGAAGGCACCCTAAAAGCGCCGCGACGCGGGCTTTCGCCTTAGATGAGTCCAGCTTCCGTCATCAGATCGGTGACCTTCTTGCTGTTCAGCTTCGAAGGTTCGACCTTGGGCGCCTGCAGGTCGGCGAGCGGCACCAGCTTCGGATTGGAAGCCTCGCTATTGCCGACGGCATATTCATAAGAGTTGCCATCACGCAGAACGGCCTGGCCACCCTTGCCAGTGATCCACTTTAGGAATGCCTGGGCTTCCTTCTGATGCTGGCTGGATGCGAGAACGCCACCGCCGGAAATGCTGACGAAAGCGCCCGGATCCTGGTTCTTGAAATAGTGCAGCGCGACGTTCTTGCTGTTTTCACCGGTCTTGGCCTGATCGCCGAACCAGTAATAATGATAGATCACAGCGCCCTCGACCTCACCGGCATTGACGGCCTTCATGGCAACGCTGTTGCCTTTATAGGGGCTGGCGTTTTGCTTCATCGCCTTCAGCCAGGCGCGGGTCGCATCCTCGCCCTTCAGCTCGAGAAGCGCGCTGACGATCGCCTGGAAATCGGCACCGGCGGGCGATGCGCCCCAGCGGCCCTTCCACTTGGGATCGGCCAGATCGAGCAGCGACTTCGGCAGATCGGCTTCCTTCAGCTTGGTCTTGTCATAGGCGAAAACCGTTGAGCGGGCGGCAACGCCGACCCAATTGCCATCGGCAGCCTTGAAGGTTTCCGGCACCTGAGCCAGCGTATCGGCATTGACCGGAGCAAAAAGCTTGTTGGCGTCGACCAGCGCCATGCCCGGCGAATTTTCCGTCAGATAGACGTCGGCGGGAGAGGCCGCGCCTTCCTGGACGATCTGGTTGGCGAACTGCATGTCGCCGCCGTTGCGGATCGTGACCTTGATGCCCGTTTCCTTGGTGAAGCCATCTGCCCAAGCCTGCGTCAATGCCTCGTGCTGGGCGTTGTAAACGACAATGCCCTCAGATTCGGCGGCGTTCACCATCATCGGAGCGACCACAAGACCTGCGGCAAGCGCCAGTGCGCTGGTGAGATGAGTAAAGGAAAAAGTCATAGGTCCTCTCGCTTGAAAGTCGCCGCCTGCAGCGGCAATGGAATAGCCTATATTTTTCCTGACAATTATTTTCAAGTTTACTTCGGCGCTTTGTTATCAAAAAAGTTTGAAAATGGAGTCAAGATTTCACCGTGATCTCTGCGGCGAGGTCGAGCCACGCTTTACCGGCGTGGGAGAGATAGCTACCTCGCCGCCAAATCCACGCCATGTGCCACTGCATTTCGGGCTCGACGACGAGTGCATGGCTGACGCCGGGACGTTGCCGCTGCTCAGCGATCAGCCGCGGCAGGAAACCCACTCCGAGGCCGGCTGCGACAAGCTCGACAATGAAATTGATCTGACTGGAGCGCGCGGCGATATCGGGCGCAAAGCCGGCAGAGCGGCAGGCATCCAAAATGATGCCATTGAGGGCGAAGCCGGTCTCGAACAGGAGAAAGGCATTGTCCCTGAACGCCGCCATCGGCACTCGCTCCTGTCCGGCGAGCGGATGGGACGAAGGCAGAAGCACATGCATCGGCTCGCGACGCACGGGCTGCGATTCGAAAACTGCGGGTGCCGGCAGCAGCGAGGCGCCGAGATCGACCTCATCGGCGAGAACCATCTCTTCCAGTCGCTTCGCCCCCTGCTCCGCCAGCTTAATCTCGATACCTGGATAACGGCTGCGGAAGACGGCAAATACCGGCGCGAACAGCGCGTCGTTGCCGATCGGCGGCAGGCCGAGCCGCAGGGTGCCGCGAGCAAGGCCGCGCAGGTCGGCGAGCTCGACAAGCAGGTCATCGCGCCCGGCGAGGATCGCCATCGCCCGGCGATAGACTACCTCGCCGGCATCCGTCATCGTCGTGCGATGGCCGATGCGATTGAGCAGCGGCAGGCCAAGCTCATCCTCGAGCTGGCGCACGGCCTTGCTGACCGCAGATTGGGTCGTGAAGACCACCTTGGCGGCTTCCGAAAAGCCGCCCTGGCGCACCACCTCGACAAACGCTTTCAAGGTTCGAAGTTCCATTTCTATTCCATACAGGACTGATTTCAATGAAATCAATTCATTTTGTTCATGCGGAGGAAGGACTTATCTTCAGGCCATCCAATCTTTCCGAGCCTTCCCATGCATATCGATCTGAAAAACCGTCCGAAATTGAGCCGTCTGGCCCAGATTGCCCTGCTTTTGGCCTTCTGGCAGGCCGGTGAAGCCACAGCGCGCCTCACGCATCTACCCATTCCCGGCGCCATCATCGGCATGCTGCTGGTGCTGGCATTGTTCGCGAGCGGCACGATGAAGCTTGCAAGCATGCAGCGCGGAGCGGAGTGGTTTCTGGCCGAGATGCTGCTGTTCTTCGTGCCGGCGGTATTGGCCGTGCTCGATCATGGCGAATTCATCGGGCTCATCGGACTGAAGGTGCTTGCGGTCATTATGGTCGGCACGGTGATCGTTATGGGCGTCACAGCGCTTGCGATCGACATCGGCTATCGCCTGATGATGCGGCAAGGAGCGATCCGTCATGTCCATCATTGAAGCGATCGCATCCGGCCTTTTTTGGCCGCTTGCCACGATCGTCCTCTATTATCTTTCGAAGGCGCTTTATCGGCGTTGGCGTTCGCTGTGGCTGTCGCCGCTGATTGCGGCGCCGGCGGTCCTGATCGTCGTCGCGCTCGTGCTGCATACGAGCTATCAGGACTATATGCATGACAGCCGCTGGCTGCTGGCCCTGCTTGGGCCGGCAACGGTCGCCTTTGCCGTGCCGATCTACGAGCAGCGCGATCTCATCAGGCGCTACTGGCCGGTGCTGTTGTTCGGGGTTGCGGTCGGCAGCACCACGGCGATGCTCTCGGCCTGGTGGCTTGCCAGCCTTCTCGGCCTCGACGAAAGCCTGCGCCTCAGCCTGATGCCGCGCTCGATCAGTACGCCTTTCGCCATGGTGGTGTCGGGCGATATCGGCGGCGTACCCAACTTGACCGCCGTCTTCGTCGTCGTCACCGGCCTCTTCGGCGCCGTCGTCGGGCAGACGCTGCTGCGGCTCCTGCCGTTGCGATCGGGCATAGCCCGCGGGGCCTTGTTTGGCATGGGCGCTCACGGCGTCGGCGTCGCCAAGGCCCATGAGATCGGCCGCGAGGAAGGATCGATCGCCGGGCTGGTCATGGTGCTGGTGGGATTGACGAATGTGCTGGCTGCGCCGCTGATCGCCTGGCTCATGCACTCCGCATGAACAAAAAGGGCCGCGGCACTCTCATGCTGCGGCCCTTTATAGATCCAAAAAGCTTCTTCAAGTATCGCGTGTTTCCAGCGTCTTGCTGAAGAAGATCGCGACCAGCGTGCAGATAACACCCGACAGCAGGTAGAGGCTGGTATAGACGAGCCCGAACTGACTGGAGAGGGCAAGCGCCACGAATGGCGCGAAGCCGGCACCGATCAGCCACGACAGATCCGACACCAGGGCCGAACCGCTATAGCGATATTGTTGCGTGAAGCGCGAAGCGCTGGCGCCAGCTGCCTGGCCGAAGGAAAGGCCGAGGAGCGTGAAGCCGAGAACCACGTAGATATGACGGCCGGTCGCTCCGCCATCGAGCAGCCAGGGTGCGACGAAGGCAAAGCAGGCGATCAGTACAGCGCCGATGGCCAGCTGATTGCGGCGGCCGATCCGATCGGCCAGCATGCCCGAACAGATGATGGCGAGAATGCCGCAGATCGCGCCGAGGAATTCCATCAGCAGGAACGAAGCGGGCGTTTGCTCGCTATAGAGCGTTGCCCAGCTGAGCGGGAAAACCGTAACGAGATGGAAGGTTGCAAAGCTTGCGAGCGGCACGAAGGCACCGATCAATACGTCCCGGCCGTGCACGCGCAACAGCTCCGTCATCTTCACCGGCTCAAGCTCATGACGCTCCAGAAGCGTACCGAATTCCTCGGTTGCGACGAGGCGCAGACGGGCAAAGAGCGCGACGACATTGACGGCGAAGGCGCAGAAGAACGGATAGCGCCAGCCCCAATCGAGGAAGTCCGCCGTGTTGAGGCTCGTGACGAAATAGGCAAACAGGGCGCTTGCCAGCATGAAGCCGATCGGGGCACCGAGCTGCGGGATCATCGCGTACCAGCCACGACGATTGGTCGGGGCGTTGAGCGCAAGGAGCGAGGCCAAGCCATCCCAGGCACCGCCGAGCGCAAGACCCTGGCCGATGCGGAAAAGCGCAAGCAGGATGATCGCATAAACGCCGACTTCGGAGTAGCCGGGCAGGAAGCTCATCGCTGCGGTCGAGCCGCCGAGCAGGAAGAGCGCGATGGTGAGTTTAACGCCGCGGCCGTACCGGCGGTCGATCGCCATGAAGATGAACGAGCCGATGGGGCGGGCGATGAATGCAAGCGCGAACACCAGGAAGGATAGCAGTGTTCCATGCAACGGGTCAGCAAAGGGGAACATCAGCTTCGGGAAGACCAGAACCGAAGCGATGGCATAAACGAAGAAATCGAAAAACTCGGACGTGCGACCAATGATCACGCCGATGGCGATATTGCCGGGTGCGACGGAGCCGCCGGCATGCATGCTGCGGGCATCGCTTTCAAGCGTTGAAGATGTTGGGTTTAGTGTTTCATGAGTCACGCTGACCATGTAGGGAGCCTCCCTCTCCGTGCACGAGTTCCTCCACGAATTCGTGCATAATCAAAATGTTTATCAAACATGCGAACATATCAAGTGTCAGACATGAAATAATTCGCAAATTAGCCATCAAAGCCGGCGTTTGCCGCCGCCGTCGACACCGTGCGCGCATCGGGAAAAGACTGCCGGTGGCCATTTGTTCCGATCCAGGTATATTAGCCCTCATAAAAGCGAATGATCGACGGAAAACCTTCTGGATCTTGCCAGGTTTTCCCGATAGGTGGGACCGCATTCCATACCGCATTGCACGCGCGCTTGCTGCGGTGCGACGAAACACCTCATATCGTTCATGACCGCCGTCCTTTAGTCGCGGTAGGGTCGAAACAAAAAGAGCTTTAAGACGTGCTAAGACTATCCAAGATTTTCAGCCGTTTGTCCGTTATCCCATTGTTCTTGCTGCTATCCGGCTGCAGTTTGGTGGTGATGGATCCCTCCGGCGATATCGCTATGCAGCAGCGAGACCTCATCATCATTTCGGTCGTGCTGATGCTCATCATCATCATTCCGGTGATCTTCCTGACGCTGTATTTCGCCTGGAAATACCGCCAGTCCAACAAGGAAGCGACCTACGAGCCGGAGTGGCATCATTCGACGCGTCTGGAGCTGGTCATCTGGTCCGCTCCGTTGGCCATCATCATCGCGCTCGGCGCCGTGACCTGGATCAGCACCCATCAGCTCGACCCCTATCGTCCTCTCGACCGTATCGCTGCCGACAAGCCGCTCAGCGCCGATGTGAAGCCGCTAACCGTCGAAGTCGTCGCGCTCGACTGGAAGTGGCTCTTCTTCTATCCGGAATACGGCATCGCCACCATCAACGAAATGGCAGCTCCGGTCGATCGCCCGATCAACTTCAAGATCACGGCATCCGCTGTGATGAATTCCTTCTTCATCCCAGCACTGGCTGGCCAGATCTACGCCATGCCCGGCATGGAGACTAAGCTGCACGCCGTCATCAACCATCCCGGCGAATTCCAGGGCCTCTCCGCCAACTATAGCGGCGCCGGCTTCTCGCACATGCGCTTCAAGTTCCATGGCGTGAACCAGGCCGATTTCGACCAGTGGATCCAGAAGGCCAAGAGCCAGGGCACGAAGCTCGGCCGTCCGGAATACCTCGCCCTCGCCAAGCCGAGCGAACGCGAGCCGGTGCGCTACTTCAACGCCGTCGACGATGGTCTCTACAATGCCATCCTCAACATGTGCGCCGATCCGAGTAAAATGTGCATGAGCGAAATGATGCATATCGATGCCAAGGGCGGCGGCGGCAAGGAAAGCCACGAAAACCGCGAGCGTCTGATCTACGACAATCGCGATGTCGGCTCGACTTCTGTCACTCCCGTCAAGGCCGAAGGCGGCGCCAGCCATACCATGCAGCACGGAGACAATTCGATGCAAGGCATGGATATGGGCAACGGCTCTTCTTCCGATTCGTCGACCGGTTCGGCGCAGCACCAGGGTCATTGATCCGGTGCGCTTAGTAACAAGACATTTATAAGGACAGAGGCAATCCATGTTTTCCAACCCGGACCTCTATAAATTCATCTTCGGTCGGCTGACGCTCGATCAGATCCCGTATCACGAGCCGATCCTGGTCGCGACTTTCACTGCCGTCGCACTGGGCGGCATCGCTCTGCTCGCCCTGCTGACCTACTTCCGCGTATGGGGCTATCTCTGGAATGAGTGGCTCACCAGCATCGACCACAAGAAGATCGGCATCATGTACATCGTACTGGCGCTGATCATGTTGCTGCGCGGCTTCTCCGACGCGCTGATGATGCGCCTTCAGCAAGCGATCGCCTTCAACGGTTCCGAAGGCTATCTGCCGCCGCATCACTACGACCAGGTTTTCACCGCCCACGGCGTCATCATGATCTTCTTCGTGGCGATGCCTTTCGTGACCGGTCTGATGAACCTCGTCGTGCCCCTGCAGATCGGCGCACGCGACGTCTCCTTCCCGTTCCTGAACAACTTCTCGTTCTGGATGACGACGGCGGGCGCGATCGTGATCATGATCTCGCTCTTCATCGGCGAATTCGCAAAGACCGGCTGGCTGGCCTATCCGCCGCTTTCCGGCATTGCCTATAGTCCCGATGTCGGCGTCGATTATTATATTTGGGGCCTGCAGGTCGCGGGTATCGGAACGACGCTTTCGGGCATCAATCTGATCGCCACCATCGTCAAGATGCGCGCGCCGGGCATGACCTTCATGAAGATGCCGGTGTTCACCTGGACCTCGCTCTGCACCAACATTCTGATCGTTGCGAGCTTCCCGATCCTGACCGCCACGCTCGCCCTTTTGACGCTTGATCGCTACGCCGGCACGAACTTCTTCACGAACGACCTCGGCGGCAATCCGATGATGTATGTCAACCTCATCTGGATCTGGGGCCACCCGGAAGTTTACATCCTGATCCTGCCGGCTTTCGGCGTGTTCTCCGAAGTCGTCGCCACCTTCTGCGGCAAGCGCCTCTTCGGCTACGCCTCGATGGTTTATGCCACCTGCGTGATCATGATCCTCTCCTACCTCGTCTGGCTGCACCACTTCTTCACGATGGGCTCGGGCGCCAGCGTCAACTCCTTCTTCGGCATCACGACGATGATCATCTCGATCCCGACGGGTGCGAAGCTCTTCAACTGGCTATTCACGATGTACCACGGCCGCATCCGCTACGAAGTGCCGATGCTGTGGACCGTCGGCTTCATGGTGACCTTCACCATCGGCGGCATGACCGGCGTAATGCTCGCAATTCCGCCGGCCGACTTCGTGCTGCACAACTCGCTGTTCCTGATCGCCCATTTCCATAACGTGATCATCGGCGGCGTGCTCTTCGGCATGTTCGCCGGCGTCAACTACTGGTTCCCGAAGGCCTTTGGCTTCAAGCTCGACCCGTTCTGGGGCAAGATGAGCTTCTGGTTCTGGCAGATCGGCTTCTGGTTCGCCTTCATGCCGCTCTACATCCTCGGCCTGATGGGCGTTACCCGTCGTGTCAACCAGTTCGATGACCCGTCGCTGCAGATCTGGTTCGTGATCGCTGCGGTCGGCGCCGTCATGATCGCCATCGGCATCGCCTGCTTCCTCATCCAGCTCGTCGTCAGCTTCATGAAGCGCGAAGAGCTGCGCGACCACACCGGTGACCCCTGGAACGGCCGTACGCTGGAATGGTCGACCTCGTCGCCGCCGCCGGCCTACAACTTCGCCTTCACGCCGATCGTCTACGATCACGACGCGTGGTGGGACATGAAGAACCGCGGCTACAAGCGTCCGACCGAAGGCTTCATTCCGATCCATATGCCGAAGAACACCGGCACCGGCGTCATCCTCGGCGTCCTCTCGATCGGCTTTGCGTTCGGGATGATCTGGTACATGTGGTGGCTTGCCGCCATAACCTTCGCCGCGATGATCGCCATCACGATCGGCCATACCTTCAATTACAAGCGTGACTACCACATTCCCGCCGACGAGGTCGTAAAGACCGAGAACGAGCGTACGAAGCAGCTGGCAGGACAGGTGTAAGACGATGACGACCCATACCGCAAAGGCTCCCATGGACGGCGAAACACCCGCCTTCTATCTGAAGGAGGAGCATCACCCGGAAGGCAGCACCATGCTGGGCTTCTGGATCTACATCATGAGCGACTGCCTGATCTTCGCAGTCCTCTTCGCCACCTTCGCCGTGCTCGGCCACAGCTATGCGGCCGGCCCGTCGCCGGCTGACCTGTTCGAGCTGCCACTCGTCGCACTCAACACGGCGATGCTGCTCTTCTCCTCCATCACCTATGGCTTCGCAATGCTGGCGATGGAAAAGAACAACAAGTCGGGCACGCTGATTTGGCTGACGATCACAGGCATCTTCGGCGCCCTGTTCATCTTCTTCGAACTCTATGAGTTCTACCACCTGATCCTCGACGGCGCCGGCCCACAACGCAGCGCATTCCTGTCGGCCTTCTTCACGCTGGTCGGCACGCACGGCCTGCACGTCACCACCGGTATCGTCTGGCTGATCACACTGATGGTGCAGGTTGGCCGCTACGGCCTGATCGCCGAAAACAAGCGTCGCCTGATGTGCCTTTCGATGTTCTGGCACTTCCTCGACGTCGTCTGGATCGGCGTGTTTTCCCTCGTCTACCTCATGGGAGTTCTCGGATGAGCTCGAACGCAGACCATTCGCATCAATCCGGCGACGCTCACGGCCACGACCACCACCATGGCGGCCACGAGGCTTCCCACGGCACCTACAAGAGCTACATGACGGGGTTCATCCTCTCCGTCATTCTGACGGCCATCCCCTTCTGGCTGGTCATGGGCAAGGTTTTCTCCGATCCGGCTGTCACCGGCGCGATCGTCATGATCCTCGGCGCGATCCAGATCATCGTGCACATGATCTACTTCCTGCACATGAATACCCGTTCGGAAGGCGGCTGGAATATGATGGCGTTGATCTTCACGATCGTGCTCGTCATCATTGCACTCTCCGGCTCGCTGTGGGTCATGCATCACCTCAACGCGAACATGATGCCCATGTCGCCCGAGATGATGCGCAACATGCCATAAGACGAAGCGGCGGGCCTTCAGCCGAAGGCCCGCCCTCCCCGGCTGATATCTCAAACCGGGCACTGCGCGGCGCATTCTTCAGAACGCCTGACATCGCAGCCGAATTCTTCAAAGACCACGCATGATCTTCTGCTGCGAGAGCTTTATCCCTTCCGAAATCATGCGGCAGCGCCTCCCCGGAGACCAGCGCCATGACCGATATTTCCACGAATGCATCGCAAGGCAAGCCGCGCTCGACGCTTGCGCTTGCCATCTGGGTGCTTCTGCTTCTGCTGCTCACAGCTCTGCTCATCGGGCTGGGCACCTGGCAGGTTAAGCGGCTACATTGGAAGCTGGATCTGATCGCCCGGGTCGATGCGCGCGTCCATGGGCCAGCGGTTCCGGCGCCCGGCCCGGCGCAATGGACCGACATCACGGCCGAAAGCGCCGAATACAAGCATGTGCAGGTAAGCGG
Source organism: Rhizobium sp. BR 314 (assembly GCF_047445805.1). NCBI lineage: Bacteria > Pseudomonadati > Pseudomonadota > Alphaproteobacteria > Hyphomicrobiales > Rhizobiaceae > Rhizobium > Rhizobium sp. BR 314. Next base: position 117,160 of record NZ_JARWLA010000018.1, read on the forward strand.
CATCCTTCTTAATGACAAGGAAGTGCAGGTCTATGCCTCGACCGTGCTCGGCGCGGGCTATTGGGTGTTGACGCCGCTGAGGCAGGCCGATGGCACGACCATCATCATCAATCGTGGCTTCGTGCCGACCGATAAGCGCAACCCGACGACACGGCCGGCGGGACAGATCGGCGCGGACACAGCCGTAACCGGTCTGCTGCGGATCAGCGAGCCCAAGGGCACGCTGCTGCGTTCCAATGTGCCGGCGGAAGAGCGCTGGTATTCCCGTGACGTTGCGGCCATCGCTGCGGCTCGCGGCCTGCAGAATGTGGCACCCTATTTCATCGATGCCGACGACGCGAAGAATCCCGGCGACCTGCCAGTGGGTGGGCTAACGCAGATCAGCTTCCCGAACAGCCACCTCGTCTATGCCATCACCTGGTACGGACTGGCTGTCATGACGCTCGGCATGGCCGTATTCCTGGTTTACTTCGAGCGGCGGCGGCGAAAAGCAGCCGACTAAACCCACGCCGTTTTGCGGCAATTTCCACGGTCCAGCCCCAGCGCACCTTGTTCGTGTCAGCCTACCGCGGCAGCTTCGGGAAACGAAGCTGCCAGCGCCTGCCGTCGCTCGTCATCTCCACAAGGCCGAACGGCTCGACATCGATCGACCAGAATGCCGAGGCCGGCGCTTGCAGCACATGCAGGATCGCGGCGCGGATGACACTGGCATGGCTGATCGCGACGGTGTGACCTGCGTCCTGAAGATGCTGCTCCATCCACCCGCCGACGCGCAGCATGACCGACGACAGAGACTCGCCGCCATGTGGCACGGCGGAAAGATCCGTCATCCAGGATGCGAGAGATTGCGGATCGCTCTCATGAAGTTCGGCGATCGACCGCCCCCGCCAGGCGCCATAATCGCATTCGCGCAAGGCGCCTTCAATGATGGCGTCGAGACCGAGCAATACTGCCGTCTGGCTCGCCCGCAAAGCCGGGCTTGTCCAGACGCGGTCGACCGTCCCAAGCCGGGCGAGAGACAGCTCCGCTCTGTGGACAGCCTTATGCTCCAGGGGTTCGTCGCCCGGGAAACATCCCTTCCGATTGGCCTCTGTCGGCCCATGGCAAATCCAGCTCAGGCGCGCCTTCATGAAACTCCACGACTTCACGCGTCCTCATGCCTTCGCATCAGGACCGCGATTCATTGACAACCATCTTCGCGGACAGATATAAACTTGCAATTGCGGGTGTGGAAGCCGGTGAAACCCCGGCGCGGTCGCGCCACTGTAATCGATGACGGACACCTCGTTCTCGAGAGCCAGACCCTTCCCGCAAAAACCCTTCCGCTAATGGAACGCGCTTTTCTTAAAGAGGGATAACAATGTCCGATACCGCTTTCTCACCGTCCGCCATACCGCAGCCGATACCGCTCGGCCAAATCCTGCCATGGGCGGTCTTCGCAGGCCTGCTGCTGTTGCTGGCGATCTATTTCGTCGGCGCGGAAGAGGGTGCGACCTCCCTCTTGTCAGGCAGCTATGTGCATGAATTCGTGCACGATGCCCGCCACCTTCTCGGCTTCCCCTGCCACTAGAGGCTTTCCGCTTTTCTTCGAAACGCGAAAACACTCTATCCTTTTGTTGTTACGCAATTCCGGACGGAAAACCGCTGCGCGCTTTTCCTGGAGTTGCTTTAAGGGGTTACGCACATGGTTGGACGTCTTTTGCTCCGCGGCATGATCGTCGGGGCCTTTGCGGGCATTCTCATTTTTGCCTTCGCCCATTCTTTCGGCGAACCGCTGGTCGATTGGGCCATCGGCTTTGAAGAAAAGACCGCGCAGGCCGCTGGCGAGGCACCGGAGCCGGAAATCGTCAGTCGCACCACACAGGCGGGCATCGGCCTCTTCACCGGCAGCATCATCTTTTCGACGGCGATCGGCGGATTGTTCGCGCTGGTCTTCTCCTTCGTCTACGGCCGTATCAGCCCGCTTGGCGCCCGCGGCACGGCAGCCCTGCTCGCCATCGCCGCTTTCGTCGCCATTTCGCTCGTTCCCGATCTCAAATATCCGGCAAACCCGCCGGCAGTCGGCAATTCCGACACGATCGACGCGAGAACCGAGCTGTTCTTCATCATGATCCTGGCATCGGTCATAGGCATGGTCGTCGCCGTCGGTTTCGGCCGCAGGCTGGCTGCACGCTACGGATCCTGGAACGGCGCGATCATCGCCGGCATCGGCTACATCGTCTTCGTCGCGCTGATCCAGTATCTGCTTCCGGCGATCAACGAGGTGCCTGAACAATTCTCGGCAGTCGTACTCTGGCGCTTCCGCATCACGTCGCTCGGGATGCACGCCATCCTCTGGGCCTTGCTCGGCCTGGTCTTTGGCGCCTGGGCGGAACGCGAGCTGCCGCAGGTGCGTTCCCGCGGCAACGCAGCGCTGCGCAGAGCCTGAAATGACGCGATCGTCACATCCCGCGCACCGATCCGTGCGCGGGAAAGGTCGACCCGCAAACGGCCTGTGGTTCGCCGCCATTTGCTTCGTTCTCTCCATCTGGCCAGCGGTGCTTGCAGCCCATAGCAGCGGCTCCTCCGGAAGCCAGGCAGGCATACCGATACCGAGTCTCACCCATGGCGAGATGGCTGTCATAGCGCCCTATTACAGGCGGATTGTTGCTATCGGAGAAGCGGCATCTGACACCGACGAAACCTTCCGCCGGTTGCTGAATTTCACGCAGATCCAGAGAGCCTATTGTCTATGGGGCATAATGCCCGGCAGCGTCAGCGACGAGGAAAGCCCGTTCAACGAATGCTCGCACGCCTATCTCGCGGCGGCCAAAGCGGTCCTGCTGCATATGCGGACGATGGAAGGCGAAAAGGCACAAGCCGGCGGGCTCGTTTCCGACATTGATGAAGCGCTCGTACGCAACAATCTATCGCTCATTCTCTGCCAGTTCAGCAGCGAGAGTTTCAACACGGCCGATCTCATCAAGCCGAAGCTTGTCGGTATTCTCGGGCATGTCAAAAGCCTCACATCAATCCTGTCGATCCTGGTGATGATCGTAGGCGGTCTTTGGCTTGCGGTCCGCGCATTGCGGGCCAGCCGGTCTCAATAAAGAAACACCGCCGCTGAACGCGGCGGTGTTTTCAGCTTGGCAAAATGTGCCTCTTACCAGTCGCGCCGGCGGCGCCAACCATCGTCACGCCAGCCGCGATCCTCGCGCCAGTCATCGCGATGATGGCGATGGCCGTGCCAACCCCATGGCGGCGGTGGCGGCCTGCGATAGCCCCAACGCGGCGGCGGCGGTCCCCAGCGGTTCGGGCGGCACTCGCCCCACGGAGTGGCATGCCAGCCACGGCCGCAGGCATAGTCCACATTAACGGCCGGCGCTCCGGACGTTGTTACTCCAGCCGGTGTCCCGACAGCGGGAATCGGCATCGCTTCTGCCGACGATACAGCCAATCCGCCAAGCAATGCGGCGATGGCAATCACGGTCGATCTCATCTTCAATGGTCCTCTGTCCAAGTCCCTAACACGCAGGATTTAACCCTCGAAGGTATGAACGCCGGCTGAACCGAAAAAGGTGTTTTTTGGGCGAAATCAAGACCGTTGGAGGCGCGCCTCTCGGCCGAAAATCGCCCACTGCCGCGACGAGACGTGACTTGAACCATTATTCGGACGGGATATTCAACCGTTCTCGCGCGTCACGAGAGTTTCATCAACGAGGCTTACACCAGAAATATCACCTGCCATAAAGGAGTTAGAGATGGTCGACCTCGCTTCCAGCAGTTCAGAGAGCGGCAACGCCAATCACCCAATTCACGGTACAGCAGGCTCGGCGAAGTGGTTTCTGCCGCTCTTCGGCATCGTTGTCCTCGGCGGTCTCACCTATGTCGGCTACGCGCTCGGCAGCGATCTTGCCGAAGCAGCGGCGGTTCCGTGGATCCTGCTGGGCCTTGCCCTGCTCATCGCGCTCGGCTTCGAATTCGTCAACGGTTTCCACGACACAGCCAATGCCGTCGCAACGGTGATCTACACCCGTTCTCTGCCGGCGGAGTTCGCCGTCATCTGGTCCGGCTTCTTCAATTTCCTCGGCGTTCTCACCTCTTCCGGCGCCGTCGCTTTCGGTATCCTGGCGCTACTGCCGGTTGAACTGATCCTGCAGGTCGGCTCAGGCTCGGGTCTGGCCATGGTGTTCGCACTCCTGACCGCCGCCATCATCTGGAACCTCGGCACCTGGTATCTGGGCCTGCCGGCCTCGAGCTCGCATACGCTCGTCGGCTCCATCATCGGCGTCGGCCTCGCCAACCAGTTTCTGGCGCCTGCCGGCTCCGCCACGAGCGGTGTCGACTGGTCGCAGGCGAGCAGCGTCGGTATGTCTCTGCTGCTGTCGCCGATCATCGGCTTCGGCGCGGCCGCCATCCTGCTGCTGGTTGCCAAGGTCCTGATCCGCAACAAGGCACTTTACGAAGCGCCGAAGGGCAATGCACCACCACCGATGTGGATCCGTGGCCTGTTGATCTTCACCTGCACTGGGGTCAGCTTTGCCCACGGCTCGAATGACGGCCAGAAGGGCATGGGTCTGATCATGCTCATTCTCATCGGTCTCGTGCCGACCGCCTTTGCGCTGAATCGCACGCCCGAGATCAACTATCTCGATGCCTACAAAGCTGCTTCCGTGCAGGTCGAGACCGTGCTCGGCAAATATGTAAAGCCTGGCGTCGCCGCTCCTGCCGATCCGAAGGCTGCCGTCAGCGCGGCCGTGAAGAGCAAGACCTGGTCGGATGTCACCACTCCGGCGCTGCAGGCCTATATTCATGCGACGAGCGCCTCGATTGCGGCCTATCCGAGCGTCGAGAAGCTGCCGAACGGTCTCGTCAGCAATATACGTAACGACATCTATCTCATCGGTGAATCGCTGAAGCTGATCGACAAGCAGAAGCTGCTGCCAATGAGCGCCGACGACCTGAAGGCGGTCACAAACTATCACGCCGCCGTCGATCACACGACCAAGTTCATCCCGCTCTGGGTAAAGGTTGCGGTGGCACTGGCACTCGGCCTCGGCACTATGGTCGGCTGGAAGCGCATCGTCGTCACCGTCGGCGAAAAAATCGGCAAGACGCACCTGACCTATGGCCAGGGCGCCGCCGCCGAAGTTGTGGCAATGCTGACGATCGGCGCTGCAGATCATCTCGGCCTGCCGGTCTCGACAACGCACGTCCTGTCTTCCGGCGTCGCCGGCACCATGGCGGCGAACGGTTCCGGCCTGCAATGGTCGACGGTGCGCAACATGCTGATGGCCTGGGTCCTGACGCTGCCGGCCTCGATCGCGCTCGCCTTCGCGCTGTTCGTCGTGCTCCGTCAGGTTTTCTGATTGATCCGCTCTAGCGGCATTATGAGTTCGTCCGGCAATCCCTGAAAAGAAAATGGCGCTCCTTGTGGGGCGCCGTTTTTCTTGTTGCAGAATCCCGGCACATGGCGTCGCAACGCCATGTGGAGTGGCAATCCATTCATTCGCCTATTCAGAGCCGTTGCGATGGGGCGGATTCACGTGTTAACGATTTCCTTCCTGCTGCCATTGGCACCGAGGCCGGATAGCTTCGCCAACTCAGAACGCCGATTGGTATAATTCTGTGCGACCATCGGATAGCTGGGAGCAAGGCCCCACTTCTGCCGGTATTCCTCAGGTGTCAGGCCGTAGTGTACGCGCAAATGCCGCTTCAGCGTCTTGAAGCGTTTGCCGTCCTCCAGGCAGACTATATAGTCGTTGGTCACCGATTTCCTCAAATCCACCGCCGGCACCAGATGGCTTCGCTCAGGCGCAGGGCTGGGTGCACCCAACCCATGCAATGCGTCGTGAATATCCTTGATCAGCCTTGGAAGACCGGCCACTGGAATCGTGTTGTGACTGACATAGGCCGAAACGATCTTCACACAGCCATCGAACAATGAGTGCATCTGCGGCAGGGCGGGTATTTTTCTCTCGCTGAAAGAATCCATGATCTTTTCCCGGGTCTCATAAGGTTCCTCGTGCGCCGCCACGCCCGATCGTTTCAAGCGAAACCTCCGCTGCCGGATGTTCCGCCGTTTCAATTTGCGTCGGTTTCCCAACGCATGATCCCCGGAGATTACCGAGGGCAGAATGCGCACGCATCAGGTGCGCCCGCGATCACAACCGATAGCCTTGCGCTCCAAACCCTGCGTCTGCCGCCAGTGCGACAGTTCGCCGGCTGTTTCGGCAAGATAGGCCGCCAGCTTGTTGCAGAGGGTAACGAGCGGCATATCAAGTATGAATGCCGTGTGTGTAGGATCTCCTTTGCAGTGGTGAAGTGTCTGAAGGATCAGCTTGCGCTCGACATCCTGCATAGTGTGACCGACGAGTGCACCGACGACCTCATCGACGGTCTGGCCTGGCGGGTACCCATCCCGAACACGAAAGACGATTTCTTCGAGCAACCGATCCTCGCTCGCTGTCGTTATGACGATATCCGTGGCGTCGTTTCCAAGTTCGCAAAAGACGTAGAGGCCGCTTTCCGCATCTATCGTTACGCGTCCGAGGATTCCCACCTCGTTCTCGCGAACAAGAATATGCGGGGCAGACCCATCGACAAACACGACGGAATGCACTCCGTCATCGGCAAGCAATTCGCTCCGAAGTCGCCCACCCAAGGCGCGCAAAAGCGTATTCGCCTTCAGCTCGCATGCCGCCCTTGCCGCGGAATCCTGATATATCGACGGAAACAGCGGCTGCCTCATCATGACAGCATCCGTGCGAGCGATGACAGGCTTTCAGCAGAGCAAGAGGTCCCCGTCCCAATCGCATCATGTACCCGGGTTGCGGCCTTGCCGGGCCGGCTGATGATGCGGAGGCTCATTCCATCCCCCGCAGGCTGATCTTGCCTTTGTATCGGCGCAGCTTCGGCAATGACACCGGTTTCGACAAAAGGAAGCCCTGCACATGGGTAGCGCCCGCCGCGCGAGCCGCTTCGAGGTGAGACCAGGTCTCGATACCTTCGACAATGACGAAGGGGGCAAAGCAGCCGGCAAAGCCGACAAGATGCGAAAGGCTGTCGTGACCATCCTGCCCGCGCCTGTTGTCTCGCAGGAAAGCCGCGTCGATCTTGATGATATCGGCGGTGATCTGCAGCAGCGATGCTGGCGTGGCAAAACCCGTGCCGAAGTCGTCGATCGCAACACGGCAGCCGAGCGAGCGGATTATCTTTACCCGTTCGAGAGCAGCGCCGACGAGCGGATAGGTTTCCGTGATCTCCACGACAAGCCGGGAAGCAAACTCCGCCTGTTTGCTGATTCGGCCGAGAATATCGGCGAATCGATCGGGTTGAGACAAGTTGGAAACAGAGAGATTGCAGCCGAGAACAAGCGTCTCATCCGCTGCGAGCGCCGCCAGCACCATGTCGAGAATGCGCAGATCTAGCGCGAACCAGCGATCCTGCCGCTCGAGGAGGGACACAAATGTGCTCGCCGCATGCACGGTTCCGTCAGCCTCGGTGACACGCGCAAGGCTCTCGGCATAAAGCAGTTTTCCAATATTCTCGGCGTCATGAATCCACTGGGCCGCAAATCCCAAGCCACCCTCGGAAATCGCCTTTAAAATCAGGCTTTTATGCCCTTCATCGCTATGACTGAGGCTAGTGTTCATCGCGTTTCCCTTCAGCAGGGAACGGGCTCAGGGCGCAATTGCGAAGCCAAGGAACGATGACTGACCACGGTGCGGCTGACACCGAAATTTCGGATTTCTGGCGCTGTAAATCCGCGTCATCCATCTTCCAGACACCCTCAAACCCTAATCATTAGGGTCCCTTCATCGAGCTGGAGATATCGCTCCGAAGACCATAGTCAACCATGACGCCGCCACGCCATTGCCGACTTTCTTTTATCTATTGCTAATACATTAACTAGCAACCCTTTGCGAAAGTCAATCGGCGCATACCTTTGTCGTATATAACTCAACTAAAATATTAGCAGATTACAGCGGTCATCCGACGCGCATTTCGCGCGGCCACCATTCGTTTTGTCGCGCCGACTGCAAGGCCAAATCCAGTAGCGGCAGTTCGGCATGCCACAATTTCTCCCACTCCAAGCTGACGACACCGGCATAGCCATCCGCCGCAAGCGCGGACCGCAGTGCCGCCATCGGAAATTCGCCGCTGCCAGGCAGCACATAGCTGTAGGGCAATCTCGGTCCAGCTTCGGAGATGCTGTCCTTTACATGGACATGTTGGGTATTGTGCCGAACCAGCTTCCAGGTTTCGGCGGGATTCTGACCGCCCTTGCGCCAAGTATGGTGCGTATCCCAAAGCAGCGCGCAATCGGGGGCCAATTCAAGGAAGCGAGCGATCGCATCCGAAGTGACCAGACAATCATGAGTTTCGATCAGCATCTCCGCGTCGAAACCCTCTCGGCGCGCTGTTTCGCTCCACCACTGCAGCGTCGACAAGGCTTCGCCGAGCTCCCTTGCATCCCCGACTTCGCCGCCGTCGAAAACTCTTAGCGACCGGACGCCGAGAGCTTCGGCCCAGGGGAGATAGCGCAGAAACTCCTCCTTGGTTTCGGGTGTCGCGCCGACCAGACGCAAAGAGGTATCGAAAGCGCAGACGCTTACGGTCGACCCCTCCAGAGCATTGGCAAGGCCAGACGGCGAGCCGAACCTTTCGGTGAAGTAGGCTGGCAAATCGATCGTACCGCCTAGGGCACGGATTTCGATAGCGTCGAGGCCGTGATGCGATGCCAGGGCAAGGGCCTGATCCAGTTCAAGATCAGCACATCCCAGCGTGGAAAATGCCAACGTTATGAGCGGCATATCGTTTTTATCAGCAGTCACCACGGCTTCCTCCGCCTCGTTTCCGATGCCTGCCGACGGGTTCGAAAGCAAGGTGCGCTCCACCTTCCCTTCGCCACAGGCGTGGGATACAAGTAACCAAACGGATAATTATAAAGCCGCGCCCGATCGTCAAGAGACATTAGGCATATCCGCAATATGCGCGTTCCGATTGCTTCCGACCAAAATGTGAATTTAGGCATCGAGGCGGGATATCCCGCAAAACTGAATGGCTATCCCTGCCAGACGACGGGATGGATTTTCCCGGTCGCGACATTAACGAAGCCCTCAGGCGCCCTTTCCGAAGGCGCCACCAGAACCCAGCGCCAGGGAGCGCAGGTGAGCGTCGCAAAGGAAAGCCGTTCGGGGAAGCCTGGCCACCAGCGCGGCGAAAATGTCGGCTCATACATCCAGTCGATGCCGGCGCCAGCCTCATACAGCTTCTGCATTTCGGTATCCAACTCTTCCGCCGACCTCGCGGTCATCAGGCCACCAACTTCGTAGTGAACGCGAGCAATGACCTTTCCGCCTGACACCAGCACCCAGCCGCCCTGCTGCTCGTTGAGCGCATTGACGACCATGGCCATGGCTTCATCCGAGGAGCCGACGACCCAGATATTATGCTTGTCATGACCGAGCGTGGCGCCAAGCGCGGTATCCGGCGTGCGCGGCCCGGTGCCAAGCCAGAACATGCGGCCCACCTTGGCCTCGCCGGAAAAGCGGTCGACGATGGCAAACTTAGTGACGTTGCGGTCGGGATCGCGCTGGACGGCGCCATCGCGGACAGGCAGATCCATCGTGATGAAATCGTCCGCCCAGTGGAACGGCCGCAAAAGTGCAGCTTTCGCCGTGGCAGCTTCAGACGGCGCTGCTATACGAAAATCTTCAGCCGCGACCGTTCTGTCGATCCGGACCGTCTTCGTCGCCCAATCCGGCCAGTCGATCTCGGGACGGATACCGACGAACCTCTTGCCTTCGGAAGCCGGCTTCCCATCAGCCCAGACCTTGGCGATCGACAGTGTCTTCACATCATCCAGAAGCACGATATCGGCGAAACGGCCGGGCGCAATCGAACCGACCCAGGGCGTGAGCCGCATATGGCGGGCGGGATTGATCGTCACGCATTGAATGGCGATCTCGGGCGCCAGCCCGTTCTCCATAGCAAGCCTGACATTATGATCCGTAGCACCGATCTTCAGCGTGTCGGAAGCGCTGCGGTCGTCAGTGACGAAAGCGATCTGCGACCAGTCGGAAAGGCCCTTTTCAATCAGCCCGCGAATGACCTCCGGCAGGGAATGCGGACGAAGCTCGATGAAAAGGCCATGCGTCAGCTTTTCCCAGATTTCATCGAGGAACCAGCCTTCATGATCGGAAGCAAGGCCCGCGCCGGCAAAGGCATTGATCGACGCCAGATCGCGCAGGCCCGCACCATGCCCCTCGACAACGCCGCGCTGCTCGAACGTGGCGCGGATCATGCCCCAAAGCCGATCGTAAGCCGGATTCTCGGGATTACTGACCGAGGGCCAATCCATAACCTCGTCGAGACCGGCAACCATCAAGCTCTCTTTGAGAAAGGATTTTTGCTCGTCATAACCGAAGTGACCGCCACCCCATTCATAAGCGGTCGGCGGCACGGCCGAACCAGGCAGCGGAAATATCTTCATCGGCGAACCGCGACGACGCGCTTCCAGCCAGAATTCGAGATTGCGGGCGCCATTCACATTGGAGAATTCATGGCTCGCCTCGCAGGTCCAGGTCACGCCGTGCGGCATAACGAGAGCGGCTTCCCATTCCGGCGTCAGATGCGAGCTTTCGATGTGCTTATGCGCCTCGCCGAAGCCGGGAACGGCTAAAAGATGCGGTTCATGCGCACGCTCATCGACCTCGCCTGCATAGCTGCCGGCCGGGCCGACATAGGCGATCCGCTTGCCCTTGATGACGATTTCCTGATCTTCGAGCCACGTGCGGCTGTGCACGTCGAGCAGCCGGCCGACACGCAGCAAACGGTCGGCTGGGCGGCGCCCAAGTGCCGTCAGAGTGAGGTCCTGACGGATCAGCACCTCGTCCGCCGCGTTGACAAGCAGATCGTCGGGAAGATTTGTCGTGGGAAATGTCATGATTGGCATGCCTGCAGGGAATAGGATCAGCCAAGGGTAGAGACGGCAGTCCGCTGTGTAAAGCGACTTGCCCGATCTTGAGGAAACGAAACTATCTCAATGAGTTGCATTATCAGCTCTGATGCGCGCGCGAATACCTGCTCTCTTGATTTCCAGGCCGAAAACTGCCTGTTGCTCAATTGTTGGGCTTGTAAAGCCGGTGCTCGAAAAATAGTATCCTGCAAGCTTGAAGCATCTGCGGGATTACACGGATTAAAGGATCGATAATGAAGGGCCTCTCTCTTGCTCATGTCGCTGGCATTGCCATCGTTGCTGCGACGGCCGCTCTGCCGGCTTACGCCCAGGCAAAGACGCTCACCGTTTCATGGTGGGGCTACAATGGCGAGAAGATGCAGGCCAACATCATCGAACCGTTCAAGAAGATCTGTGGCTGTGACGTCGTCTTCGAGACTGGCAACAATGCTGACCGTCTCAACAAGCTGAAGCTGCGCGGCGGCAAAGGTGTCGACGTCATTTACCTCACCGATAGCTATTCGCAGGTCGGCATCCAGCAGGGCCTCTTCCAGGAAGTCGACCGCAGCAAGATCCCGAACCTGGCCGATCTCTATGACATCGCCAAGGCGCCGCAGGGCAATTACGGCCCGGCCTACACCATCGGCCGCGTCGGCATTGTTTACGATACGGCAAAGGTCACTCCGCCGATCGCCTCTTGGAACGATCTTTGGCGCAGCGACCTGAAAAGCGCCGTCTCGCTTCCGGGCATTACCACGACCGCCGGGCCGCTGACGGTTTTGGAAGCCGGCAAACATGCCGGTGTCGATGCGTATTCGGATGCAGACAAGGCCTTCGAAGCCATAGCGGCACTGAAGCCGAATGTCGTCAAGAACTACAACACCGGCTCCGAGCTGGTGAACCTGATCTCGACGGGCGAGGTCAAGGTGGCGCTTGCACAAGACTTCGTTCTGACATCGATGCGCGCAGCCGTTCCCACGATGGCCTGGGCCGATCTCAAGGAAGGCGATATCGCCACCCTTAACACGGTCAATATTCCCAAGGGCTCGGAAAATGTCGAGCTTGCCCACCAGTTCATCAACTTCGTTCTGTCCAAGGATGTCCAGCAGGCCGAAGCCGAACAAGGTGTCGACGCACCGGTTTCCACCAAGGTCCAGCTCTCCCCCGAGAAGGCCAAGCTCTGGACCTATGGTGCCGACATGATCGCCAAGCTCAGCCGCATCGACTACCAGAAGCTGAACGAAGCGCAATCGGACTGGATCGATCGCTGGAACGAGATCTTCGGCATGTAATGAAGGCGTGCCGCAGCGCAGCCAGCCTGCGGCACTCTCGTGGAATTCTTCTGATGAAACATCTTGCAAAATGGGGTTTGACGGCGCCGGCAATCATCGCCGTGACACTGTTCCTGCTCGTCCCGGTGATCATCACGATCGCAGCGACATTCGGTGAGCCCAAGGGACTGCTTTCTCCCTATATCACCTTCTTTACCAGTGGCTTTCGCCGCACGGTGCTCTTCAGGACGATTGAGATTGCGCTGATCACGACCGCGATCTCCTTGATCATCGGCTTTATCGCCGCCTATGTGATCGCGCAGATGCCGGGCCGGGCCAAAAGCGTAATGATCATTGCCGCCGTGTTTCCACTACTGACGGGCGTCGTCGTGCGCTCCTTCGCCTGGCTGATCATTCTCGGCAAGAACGGCATTCTCAACACCATGCTGCTATCGATCGGCATCATCAGCGAGCCGCTTTCGATGCTCTATACAGAGGGCTCGGTGATCGTTGCGATGGTCTATCTTTTCGTGCCGCTGATGATCCTGACGCTCGTCGGTGTGCTTGAAGGCATACCGCAGGATCTCATTCAGGCGGCAACCTCGCTTGGCGCGACGCCGGCCGCGACGTTCCGGCAGGTCATCCTGCCACTTGCCACGCCGGGCCTTATTGTCGGCGCCGTGCTGGTCTTCACCGGCAGTTTCACCTCCTATGCCACCCCGCAGCTGCTCGGTGGTGAAAAGCAGATGATGATGGGCACCTTTCTTTACCAGCGTGCGATGGTCACCTTCGACTGGGTCGGCGCTTCAACCATCGCTGCCATCATGGTCGTGGTAACGATCGGGATCGTGGCAATCATGAGCCGCATCGCGCAGCGGCTCAATCCGATGGCGGTGTGATCATGACGAGATCGGTCCATCCTGCCCTCGTCACCTTCACGGCCTGCATCTTCCTCTTCCTGCTGGCGCCGCTCGTCATCATCATCGGCGCCGCCTTCAGCGACACGACCTACCTCACCTTCCCGCCGCAGGGCCTGACGCTACGCTGGTTCTCGAATATTTTTCAGATCGAGGCGTTCCGCAAGACGGCGATCACCAGCCTGCAGCTTGCCTTCCTCGGAACCGCTCTTTCGCTGCTAATCGGCATTCCCGCAGCCTATGCCATCAGCCGCTACAGGGTGGAGCTGCCGCGCTGGCTTTCGACACTCTTCGTGCTGCCGATCCTCGTTCCGGAAATCGTGTTCGGCTTTTCGCTGATGAAGTCGATCACCATCGGGCTCGGCTTGCCGATCTTTCCGAGCCTCTTGATCGGTCACGCGCTGCTGGTGCTGCCCTATTCGGTGCGTGTGGTCAGCGCCAGCCTCGCGAGCTTCGACTTCTCGATCGAAGAGGCTGCGATCAGCCTCGGATGCCCGCCGTTGAAGACCTTCCTGACGGTGGTGCTGCCGAATATCCGCGCCGGCGTCATCGCCGCCTTCATCCTCGCCTTCATCACCTCCATCAACGACGTCTCGGTCTCGGTCTTCCTGACCGGGCCTGGCATCTCCACCCTTCCCATCCAGATCCTCGCCCATATGGAGCAGTTCTTCGACCCGACCATCGCCTCGGTTTCCGTGCTGTTGATGCTCGTGACAGTCGCCGTCATGGCAATCGTCGAAGCCACCCTGGGTCTCACCTTCCTGACAAAGTAGCCGCCCGTGACCGTATCGCTTTCCATAAACTCCATCAGCGCTCATTACGGGAAGACGACCGTATTGCAGGATCTCTCGCTCTCTGTCGGCGCCGGTGAACTGGTCTCGCTGCTCGGCTCGAGCGGCTGCGGCAAGACGACGACGCTGCGGCTTGTGGCCGGCTTCCTGCAGCCGACGAGCGGCGCGATCAAACTGGGCGATCGAGATCTGACGACATTGCCGGCGCATGCCAGAGATATCGGCTTGGTGTTCCAGAATTATGCGCTGTTTCCGCATCTGAGCGTGCTCGAAAATGTTGCCTTCGGTCTCAAGCAACGCCGCATAGCCACCCAGGAGCGCCAGCAGAAGGCTGGAGCCATGTTGGAGCGCGTCGGCCTTTCCGGCCTCGGCGATCGCTTGCCCGGCGCGCTCTCAGGCGGCCAGAAGCAGCGCGTGGCGCTTGCCCGGGCGCTCGTCATCGAGCCGCCACTGCTGATGTTCGACGAGCCGCTTTCCAATCTCGACGCCAAGCTCCGAGTCGACATGCGCGTCGAGATCCGGCAGCTGCAGCGTGCCAACGGCACGACATCGCTTTATGTGACGCATGATCAGGAAGAAGCCTTCTCGATCTCCGACCGGGTCGCCATCATGAATGCCGGTCGCATCATGCAGCTCGATACGCCGGAAGTTCTTTACCGCAAACCGGCCAACAGTTTTGTTGCCCGTTTCGTTGGCTTCGAGAACCTGCTGCCGCTACGGGCCGTCCAACGGGAAGGCGCCCTGGTGACGGCGGAAGGCTCCGGCGGCGCGAGAGTTACGCTCTCGCAGGACGACTTCGGTGCTATCCCCGACGAGTTCATTCTCGGCTGCCGCGCCGATGGTCTCTCTGTGCAACGGGAAGGCAAAGGCCTCTCCGCAGTGCTCGGGACAAGAACCTACCTGGGCCGAGCCTACCAATATCAGTGCACGACGCCGACCGGCGATATCGTCGCCAATGGCGCGTTGTCCGAACCGCTGGCGGCTGGCAGCGCTGCGGTGCTCGTCCCTGTGCCAGAACAATGCTGCATCCTCACCTCGGAGAGATGAGGGCATGAGACGCGTCAGCTCATTCCTGCAGATGACCTCAATCGGTCATTGACGATCGCGGATCCCGAGGGGCCTGACGCGCGCCATGTGTCCGTTGCCGGCGGCATATATACAATCCTCGTATCCGGCGACGAGACGAACGGTCGCTATTGCCTGATCGAAATGCTCGTGCCCGCCAGAGGCGGCCGCCGCTGCATAGGCACGATTTCGAGGGAATGTTCTCCCTGCTCGAAGGAGAACTTAAATTCACCTTTCGCTGAGAGATGCGGAACGTCCGCGCGGGACTGACGATTAACGTACCGGCCAATCGCCACGGCTAACGGCTGATGAACTGGCTGAAAGAGGTAAGCTGCTTTCGAGTCTTCTGGGACGATATCGGACAGAGATGCTTCCGTATTGCGGCGTGCGATATTGATTATGAGGGGGAAGATTTGGCTGCGGGGGCAGGATTTGAACCTGCGGCCTTCAGTTTATGAGCCTGACGAGCTACCGGGCTGCTCCACCCCGCGTTACCAGCGTAAGCCCGCGACAGAAAAGCGGTAACCGCTGACATAGAATATCAACCCGTGGTTCGGCAGGCATAGCGCTAGACCACGGAACAGTCCCCGCCCTTGATCGCCTACACAACTGGATTGAAGAATGCCTGAAACGTCGCCAGGTTGATCCGGTCGCTATCAGCTACGAAGTCACGTAGCCGAACGGATATCCGTCTCGGTGAAGTCGTTGCCCTTGAACAGCAGCGGTTCACCGAAATCCTTGGCGAGAGCATAGGCAAAGCAGTCGCCGAAATTCAGCCCGGCCTTGTGCCGGCCCTTCCCGAAATCAAGGAATGCCTGGCGCGCCAGATGACCCTGTTCAACTGTTACAGGTTCAATATTGATCACGGCACGGCGGAAGAAGGCGTCGGCCTGCCTCATGCCTTCCGGCCCGAGCTGCTTCTCGATCACCATGGACAGTTCCAGATAGTTCGCCACACTGATCCGGTTGGCTGCTGAATCGTGGATCAGTCGCGTGAAGGCAGCCGCCTCCAGTTCGCCGTAGAGGATCGCCACCATGGCCGACGTATCGATAATCATTTCGGCAGGCCGTCCTCGTCATAGAGAAGCTCGGCGTGATCGGCGTAAGGTCGTTTCAGGTGAACGGCAGCCCTATCAGCGATGGCCATAAGTTCTTCGACGGAAGCCTTGCCTCTATGTTTCTCAATCTGCGCATACCGCTCACGCAGCGCGTCGGTCACGACACGGGTCATGCTCTGCCCGGTCGCATGGGCAATCGCCTGAGCGAGGCGATGCGCTTCGGGGTCTTTCACGTTCAGACTCATATGGCGCTCCATTTCTACCTAGTCGGCGCTCTTTCTACCATTCTACCGTTTAGTGACGCAACGACCAAATGAGGTCCAGATCAGCGTTCGCGCACGGATCGTTCAGCGTTCATGGTGTCGCCGGGATCGGGAACGAACGCATCGTCGAAGCCTATCCCACCCTTGATGCCGGGAAGATCCGGCTGGCGGTCATCTATGCTTCAGTCTACCCTCTGGGCGAACGCACTTCCCCTTCAACTCTTCGGGCCGCCGGGTCGGTAACGATCACGGACAAGCGCGTGCCGCGCCTGAAGGTCGGCGTATAAATTACCGCCGTTTCCTTTAAATTCCGCGCTACGATATCCGCCCTGATGATTCCGATATGCTTCCGGGGTGGATTTTCGGGAACGCCGAAAGCCTCCCGAGGGAGGCTTTAAATAATTGTATCTATTATGGAAGACTTGGTTGCGGGGGCAGGATTTGAACCTGCGGCCTTCAGGTTATGAGCCTGACGAGCTACCGGGCTGCTCCACCCCGCGTTACCAGCGTAAGTCCGCTTGGGGCTTATCGCGTCACCTTAGAAGCGACAAAGGCCGCRMGAGCGGCCTATTGTAGCACGGCCTTGCCGTTTGAGCATAAACCTTTTGGGTTTATCGCKKATGTGATGAGAAGATGTTTKTGCATTGAAGTTGCGTTTGGCAGACCTGGCAGCGACCTACTCTCCCGCGTCTTAAGACGAAGTACCATGGGCGCAGGGGCGTTTCACGGCCGTGTTCGGAATGGGAACGGGTGCAGCCACCCCGCCATAACCACCAGGTCGGCAAAGCGCAACTTCGGGCACGACCGCTTGAGCGGTTGATGCCCTGGACGCTAAACCTTTGCGGGGTTTAGCGCGATGAGAAGCTGGAA
>NZ_JARWLA010000019.1:0-117076 GCF_047445805.1 Rhizobium sp. BR 314
TTCTCATACGATGCAGAGGCGGACCGCTTCATCTGTCCAGCAGGCAATGGGCTGGAGCGCAAGCAGGTTATCAGCACGGAGCGCAGCGTGCTCTATGCTGCGCAGGCCGCCGATTGCGCCGCTTGTCTGCTTAAGCAAAAATGCACCACAGCCACCCGAAGATATGGTCAAAGGCATCTCGATGAAGATGCACTCGCCCGCATGCATCACCGGGCAACGCCCGACATGATGCGATTGCGTCGATGCACGGCAGAACATCCGTTCGGCACCATCAAACGGATGATGGCAGGCGGACGCTTCTTGACCAGAAACCTCAAGGGCACCAGAACCGAAATGGCCCTCTCCGTGCTCGCATACAACATCATGCCCACCATAAACATGACATCAAAGCCCGCATAGACCCAGAAACCAAAAGAGGCTCCGGTCAAACCGGAGCCTCCAAACGTTTCCACACGGGCTGCCTTTCAGGACGGCCTATTATTTTTACCCACGAAGATGAGCCTCGCTTCAGGCTGCCTTCACGACGCGATAGGGATCGAAGCGCCCGTAGAAGGTTTCGCCCTTCGCGGCCATGTCCTTCAGCAGCGCTGTCGGCTGGAAATGCGGGCCGTAGGCGGCGGCGAGCTTTTCGCAAAGGTCTACGAAAACCTTGACGCCCATGCCGTCGATGTAGGACAGCGCGCCACCGGTATAGGGGGCAAAGCCGAAGCCGAGGATCGAGCCGACATCCGCCTCGCGCGGATCGGTGACGATGCCCTCTTCGATGGTGCGGGATGCCTCGAGCGCGATCGTGACGAGGAAGCGCTGCTTCAGCACGTTGACGTCGACATCATCGGCCTTCTTCTGCGGGTAGAGTTCCCTAAGGCCCGGCCAGAGCGACTTCTTGGCCGGCTTCGGGGGATAATCGTAGAAGCCCTTGGTGTTCTTCCGGCCCAGACGCCCCTCGCCTTCTACAAGCCCGGTGACGAGTTGCATGTGACGCGGATCGACGGCCTTCTCGCCGAGATCGGCGACGGTTGCCTTCAGGATCTTGTAGGAGAGGTCGATGGCGACTTCGTCGTTGAGCGCCAGCGGCCCCACCGGCATGCCGGCCATCTTGGCGGCGTTCTCGATCATGGCTGCGGGCACGCCTTCGATCAGCATGTCATAGGCTTCGTGGATGTAGCGGAAGACGCAACGATTGACGAAGAAGCCGCGGGTGTCGTTGACGACGATCGGCGTCTTCTTGATGGCGGCGACGTAATCCAGCGCGACGGCAATGGCACGGTCACCCGTTTCCTTGCCAAGGATGACTTCCGTCAGCATCATCTTCTCGACCGGAGAGAAGAAATGGACACCGATGAAGTCCGCCGGGCGCTTGGAATTCTTTGCAAGACCGGTGATCGGCAGCGTCGAGGTGTTGGAAGCGAAGATGGCAGTGGGTGGCAGGACGGCTTCGACGGCCTCGATGACGGCCTTCTTGACTTCGCGATCTTCGAACACGGCTTCGATGACGAGATCGGCATCCTTGAGATCGGCATAATCGGCCGATGGCGTGATGCGCGAGAGCAGAGCAGCGCCTTCGTCTTGCGTTAGTCTTCCCTTACCAATTGAATCCTTGACCAGTCCCTCGCCGACGCCCTTGCCCTTGGTGGCAGCTTCGATATCGCGATCGATCAGCGTGACCGGAATGCCGGCGGCAGCCGTGACATAGGCGATAGAAGCGCCCATGAAACCGGCGCCGACGACGCCGATCTTCTTCAGCTCCGTCTTTGGCTGGCCTGCCGGACGGCGAGCGCCCTTGCCAAGTTCCTGCATGGAGATGAACAGCGAGCGGATCATCGAATAGGCTTCGGTGGTCTGCAGCACATGGGTGAAATAGCGCTGCTCGATCTTCAGGCCGGTATCGAAGGGCACCTGCAGGCCTTCATAGACGCATTTGAGGATGGCGAGTGCTGCCGGATAATTGCCCGATGTCTCGCGGCGCAGGATGGCGGGGGCTGCCGGCCAGAGCTGAGCTGCGGCTGGCGTCCAGATACCGCCGCCCGGCGCCTTGAAACCCTTCTCATCCCAAGGTGCCACAGGCTTCAGACCGTCCTTGATCATCTGCTTGGCGGCCGGGACCAGCTGATCCGGCTCGACCACCTGATGCACGAGGTTCATCGCCTTGGCGCGTGCTGCCGTCAGCGACTGGCCTGTCGTCATCATCTGCAAGGCCGACTGAGCGTCCGTCAGGCGCGAAACGCGCTGCGTGCCGCCGGCACCCGGGAAGAGGCCGACCTTGACCTCCGGCAGCGCGATCTTGACGCTTTTGGCGCTCGACGCGACACGGCCGTGGCAGGCAAGTGACAGCTCGAATGCACCACCCATGCAGGTGCCGTTGATGGCCGAGACCCACGGCTTGCCGCAGGTTTCGAGCTTGCGGAAGAGGCCCGTCATACGCCCGACGAGATTGAAGAGCTTCTGCGCGGCAGCAGCCGGGTCTTTCGCCTTCTCATCCTGATAGAGCGAGAACATCGACTTGATCATCGACAGATCGGCGCCGCCGGAGAAGGAGGACTTGCCCGAGGTGAAGACCACGCCCTTGACGGCCGTATCTGCAACGGTCGCGTCGATGATGGCGTTCAGCTCATCCATCACCTCCGCAGTGAAGACATTCATGGACTTGCCGGGCATATCCCAGCTGACGAGTGCGATGCCGTCTGCGTCGGTCTCAACGGTGAAATTTGTGTAGGCCATTGCTTTCCCTCCTCAGACGCGTTCGATGATCGTGGCGGTACCCATGCCGGCACCGATGCAGAGCGTCACCAGCGCGGTATTGAGGTCGCGGCGCTCCAGCTCGTCCAGCACTGTACCGAGGATCATCGCGCCGGTTGCGCCGAGCGGATGGCCCATGGCGATAGCGCCACCATTGACGTTGATCTTGTCATGGGGAATGTCGAAGGCCTGCATGTAGCGCAGCACGACGGCGGCGAAGGCTTCGTTGAGCTCGAACAGATCGATGTCGGCAAGCGTCAAGCCGCTGCGCTTCAACAGCTTTTCGGTGACATCAACCGGACCGGTCAGCATCAACGCTGGATCGGAGCCGATATTGGCGAAGGCCTTGATGCGGCCGCGCGGCTTCAACCCCATGCTCTCACCGCCCGCCTTGGAGCCGAGCAGCACGGCGGCGGCGCCATCGACAATGCCGGAGGAATTGCCAGCATGATGGACATAGTTGATGCGTTCCACCTCCGGATGCGCCTGGATACCGACGGCCTCGAAGCCGCCCATTTCGCCGGGCAGCTGGAAGGACGGATTGAGCGAAGCGAGCGCCTGCATATCCGTGCCAGGGCGCATGTGCTCGTCGCGGTCGAGAATGGTTAGGCCGTTGATGTCCTTCACCGGAATGACGGAATTCTTGAAGTAGCCCTTTTCCCAGGCATGGGCGGCGCGCTTCTGGCTTTCGACGGCATAGGCATCGACGTCATCGCGCGAGAAGCCGTATTTGGTGGCGATGAGATCGGCCGATACGCCCTGCGGCATGAAATAGGCCGGGAAGTTGACGGAGGGATCCATGAACCAGGCACCGCCGGACATGCCCAAGCCGACGCGCGACATGCTTTCGACGCCGCCGGCAATGACGATATCGTCGGCCCCTTGAGCGATCTTGGCCGCGCCAAAATTCACGGCATCGAGACCGGAGGCGCAGAAGCGGGAGATCTGCATGCCGGGCGCCTTGGTGGAATAGCCTGCTTCGAAGGCAGCACCCCTCGGGATGACGGCGCCGGCTTCCATGACAGGATCGACGCAGCCCATGATGATGTCGTCAACCGTTTCGGTGTTAAGGCCGTTGCGGTCGCGGATCGCTTCCAGCGTCTTGGCGGCGAGGCGAACGGAAGGCACTTCGTGCAGCGACCCATCCTTCTTGCCGCGCCCGCGCGGCGTGCGCACGTGGTCGTAAATGAAAACCTCGGTCATGTCTCATCTCCCTGCGGCGGCTGATGCCGCCTTGATCAAAAGGCTTCCGCCGCCAGTTCCATCATCGTGTCGGCGCCGGTTTCGATGCGGACCTTGCGCAGTGCCGTTTCCGGCATGATGCGCTCCATGTAGAACCGCGCCGTGACAAGCTTGTTCTTCAGATAATCCTCGCGCGCGCTGTCGCCGCTCGCAAGGCCTGTCTGTGCCGCCTTCGCCATCTTCGCCCACATATAGCCGAGGACGACGAGGCCGAAGAGGTGCATGTAATCGGTCGAACCGGCACCGGCATTGTCGGGCTTGGCCATGGCGTTCTGCATGAACCACATGGTTGAGGCCTGCACATCGTTCAAGCCCTTCTTCAGGTGTTTGGTGAAGAAGCCCATCTGCTCGTCGTTGCGGTTCTCCTCGCAGAAATCGCCGATTTCCTTGAACAGGGCCATGACGGCGCGGCCGCCATTCAGCGCCAGCTTGCGGCCGACGAGATCAAGCGCCTGGATGCCATTGGCGCCTTCATAAATCATGGCGATGCGGGCATCGCGGACATACTGGCTCATGCCGTGTTCTTCGATATAGCCATGGCCGCCGAAGACCTGCTGCGCCATGACGGCGTGCTCAAAGCCCTTGTCGGTCATGACGCCCTTGAGGATCGGCGTCGCGAGGCCAAGGACATCGTCGGCTGCCTGACGGTCCTTCTCGTCCGGGGAGCGATGGGCGATATCGGATTTCAGCGCCGTCCACAGCAGGAAGGCGCGGCCGGCCTCGTTGAAGGCGCGGATGGTCATCAGCGTGCGGCGGATATCGGGATGGACGATGATCGGATCGGCCTTCTTGTCCGGCGCCTTCGGGCCGGAAAGCGAGCGGCCCTGAATGCGCTCGCGGGCATAATTGGCGGCATTCTGATAGGCGACTTCGGCGATCGACACGCCCTGTAAGCCGACGGCCAGACGGGCCTCGTTCATCATGACGAACATGGCGTTGAGGCCCTTGTTCTCGGCACCGATCAAAAAGCCCGTCGCCTCGTCATAGTTCATGACGCAGGTGGCGTTACCGTGAATGCCCATCTTGCGCTCGATCGCGCCGCAGGAAACGGGGTTGCGCGCGCCGAGCGAGCCATCTTCCTTGACGAGGAACTTCGGCACGATGAACAGCGAGATACCCTTGGTGCCTTCGGGAGCACCTTCGATGCGGGCAAGGACGAGATGGACGATATTATCCGTCATGTCATGCTCGCCGGCGGAGATGAAGATCTTCTGGCCGGAGATCTTGTAGCTGCCATCAGCCTGCGGAACCGCCTTGGTGCGCAAGAGGCCGAGATCGGTGCCGCAATGCGGCTCGGTGAGGTTCATGGTGCCGGACCAAGTACCCCCGACCATGTTAGGCAAATAGGTCTGCTTCTGCGCGTCAGAGCCATGCACGAGGATGGCGGCGATCGCGCCCTGTGTCAGACCCGGATACATCATCAGCGACATGTTGGCGGCGGAGGTATATTCGCCGACGGCGCAGTGGAGTACGTAGGGAAGCCCCTGACCGCCGAATTCCTCCGGCACGGCGAGGCCCAGCCAACCACCTTCGCGATAGGCGCGATAGGCCTCCTTAAAGCCCTTCGGCGTCGAGACCGTGCCGTCGTCGTGGCGTAAGCAGCCTTCCTGATCACCCGAGTAATTCAGCGGGAAAAGCACCTCTTCCGACAGCTTTGCCGCCTCGCCGACGATCGCCTCGATCATGTCAGGCGTCGCATCGGCGTAACCCGGAAGATTGTTGTAGCGCTCCAACCCAAGCACATCGTTCAGGACGAAGAGCGTATCGTTCACCGGGGCCTTGTAGACTGGCATCTCTCGAATTCCTCCAATTCGCCGCCGGACCTCAGATTCCGGCCACTGCGATTACCCATATAAAATATTGACGTTTGCGTAAACGTCAAGTTTTTGTCGCGCCGATTTTTTCTATGGATCTGCAGATGGGAATTTGGATCGGCGCAAACGAAGATCCGCGTTTCCGTGGTCTCTATCGAGCTAACATCGGAAGAATATCGAGGCATCCGACAGCAGAACCGAAATAAAAGGTTAAAGATTTCCGTCAAACTTAACGAGTTGTTTACCACGTTTCGTAAATTGTACGAGTTGAGCAGCAGTGCTTCGCGCTTCTTCAATCTATCATTGAATGACGCGGTGTCTTTGCGGCTCGGTTTGAGGAAAGCCAATAGATTTATCCCTTTCCGAACGGCGGGATCCGGACATTGCGGCAATGGCGCAGCGTCTTTCTTCCGTCAACACGGTGACCTGGGTGGTCATAGTTCGAGGCGAGCAAAAGATATGAGCGGATCGCGATCAAATCCTACCAGCACGGGCGACTGGACATCGCTGGATGCTCTGAGCCGCACGATCGAGGGGCTGGAGGCGCGCATCGAGGGATTGATGGGCACCGCAACCTCGCGCGATACGCGCCAGCGCGTTGCAGCGGGCTACGGCGCCGTTCCCGAACGGGCAGCATCCCCGGAGCGCATGTCGCCGCGCCCCGAACGCGAATACCCCGCAAGCCGGCCCTATGAGCGTCCGCTGCGCTCCGAACGCCAGGAACAGCATGAGGTCCGCCCAGATCCGCTTGCAGAAATCCGCCAGCGCCAGCGCGCGCTCGAGGCGAACCGCGAGCGGCTGCTTGCGCGCCGCGAAGAAATCTCGCAGGCCGAGCCGCAGCCGGCCCGGCGTCCGCTCGATGCCTATAGCCCGCGCCAGCCGCAGCGGCCGGTCGCCGAAAGCTCCGTCGACATCGCCCAGGCGCTCGTCAATCTCCGCCAGGATCTGAAGCGCGACATCGCCGACAGCGTGACCCGCGAAGTAAACGCCCTGCGCGCTGAAATTCGCGATATCCGCGAGAACAGCAACGACAAACATTTCGCAGCCGATGTTCGCGAGGACATGGCGCGGCTTGCAGACAGCATCAACCAGCTCACCGGCCAGCCGGAAACGGCGGGTCTCAAGGCCGAGTTCGACGAGCTGCGCTCGCTGATGGACGGCCTTGCCCGCGAGGAATCCCTGCACCACGTCGAACGCCAGGTAAAAGCGATCGACACGACCGGCCTGCAGGACGAGCTCGTATCGCTTGCCTACCGCCTCGACGACATCAAGCAGCACCTCGGCGGCATGAACGACAGCCCCGCCGTGCATGCGCTGGAAAACAAGCTGCTGACGATCGCGACTGCCATGGAGAGCCTCGGCTCGATGATGCAACCGCAGGATCAGGCAATGCAGCGGCTCGAAGGCCAACTGAGCGGCCTTGCCGACCAGATCGACGTCATGAGCCGCGATGCGGCACGACGCCAGCCCGCGGACGATCTCTCCGGTCGCCTCGAAGCGCTTGCCATGCGCATCGACGAACTGGGTAGCGCCAAGGCCGTCGCCCGCCTTGAGGAGCGTCTGGATCAGCTTTCGCATTTGATGGAACGCTCGCAGAAGGCGGCGCCGCAGCCGGAGCTCGTCACCTACCTCGCCGACATCTCGCACAAGATCGATGCGCTGGAACACGGCTCGGTCGGCAATGCGCTTGCGGACCGGCTGGACTATCTCGCTCGCCGCATCGACGAAATCGATTTCCATCCGTCGGCTCCGGCAGCAAACATTGATGACGGCGCGGTCCGCCGGCTCGAAGGCCGCCTCTCCGACATCGCGGCTCGGCTCGAAGCCAGCACAGCCGCACCGCCGACAGACACGCAGGCCCTGCGCAGCCTCGAAGAGCAGATCGCCCACCTGTCCACCCTTCTCACCAGCGAGCCCCGGGCGCCGTCAGGCGAGCATTTCCCTGTCGATTTCGATCGGCGGATGAGCGCCATCGAAGACTATATGGCGACCAACGACGAATACATCATCGAAGCCGCACGCCATGCGGCGGAAACCGTCGTTGAAGCCTATTCTCGCGAAGGCGGAATGGCCGGCAGCGCGCAGCATGGCGATATGGCCGCACTGACGGCTCTTGCCGAAGACCTTCGTCATCTCGAAGATCTTAGCCGCGCCAGCGACGAGCGCACGCATCGCACCTTTGAAGCGCTGCACGACACGCTGCTGCAGATCGCCGATCGGCTCGACCACATGGAACATCGCCGACCGGCACCTGCCATGCCGGCAGCGGCCTTCGAAAGCGACGTCTTCGCCGACGAGGATGCGCCGGCAATCAAGCCGCCGATGGCCGCACAGCAGAAGGCCGGCCCGATCATCCGCACGGTTGCGCCCGCAGAAACGGCCGCAGCGTCCGAGACCGCCGTGGCGCAGGCAATCGATGCCAATACCAAGGCGGAAATCAAGGCCGCCGCCAAGAAAAGCGGTTCGAAGGCAGGCCTTCTCGCCGGCCTCGGCAAGCGTTTCTTCACGCCGGAGAAGGCCGAGCCGATCTTCCTGCCGGATCGCCCTGTCATCGAACAGGCACCTTCCATCGACCCGGCCGACATGATGCCGACGGAAGAGGCAAACGAGCTGCTGGAGCCCGGCTCCGGCGCGCCCGATATCAAGAAGATCCTGGAGCGCGTGCGCGCCAGCCAGAACACCGCCCGCGGCGGCCGTCAGCCGACCGAAAACGAGCGTGCAGACTATATCGCTGCAGCCCGCCGTGCCGCACAGGCCGCGGCGATCGAAGTCGATCAAGTCCAGCGGACAGCACCCGCCGGCAAGAAGGATGCGAAGAAGGGCGGAGCGTTCTCGCGCTTCCGCCGCCCGATCCTGCTCGCCATTGGCGCGGCCCTGCTGGCGATCATGGCCTTCCCGCTCGTCAACACGCTGACGCGTGGTCAGAAAGCACCCGCGCCCGCTGAAATTTCGACCATGGTTGCGCCGGCAGATAGCGCGGTGACCAACCGGGTAGCCACCAATGTAGCCCCGGTCGTCAATGATCTGCAGCCGGCTGCAAACCAGGCCGCAGCGCCGGTGGCGACAACAGCGGACACGGCAAATGTCCAGCTCGCGACGGCATCTGCCAGCCCGGCACTTGCACCGACAAGCGACCAACCTGCGGCAACACCTTCGGCCGAAGTCCCCTCGGCCACCGCCGACAATTCTGGCGGCAGCACAGCACCTGGGCAGCAAGCGAGCGCTGGCACTTCCACCGACAACGCCGCCGCGGCTCCGGCAGCCGCAGAGATCCTGGTGCCTGATGGCATTCAGCCGCCATCGCTTGTCGCCGCCGCGAAATCGGGCGACCCTGTCGCACTCTTCGAGATCGGCGCCCGCTATACCGACGGCCGCAATGTCGCAGCGGATCTGAAGCAGGCAGCGAACTGGTATCAGCTTTCGGCGGCGAAGGGCTATGCTCCGGCACAATACCGGCTCGCGAGCATGTACGAGAAGGGCAACGGCATCGACCGTGACCTCGTCAGGGCCAAGGGTTATTATGAGCAGGCCGCCAATCAGGGCAATGCCAGCGCTATGCACAACCTTGCCGTCCTCTACGCATCTGGGACGGCAGGACAGCAGGACTACGACTCGGCTGCGAACTGGTTTACGCGCGCTGCCAATCTCGGCGTGTCCGACAGCCAGTTCAACCTTGCGATCCTTTATGCTCGCGGTAACGGCGTGAAGCAGGATCTGCAGGAATCCTACAAGTGGTTCGCAATCGCCGCAAAGAGCGGCGACAAGGACGCCGCACAAAAGCGTGACGAAGTCGCCAACGCCATGAAGCCGGCCGATCTCGAAGGCGCTCGCGCCAAAGTCGATCTTTGGAAGGCGCAGCAGGCCGATCCCAAGGCCAACGGCACGGCTGTTCCCGACGAGTGGACCACAGGCAAGGGCGTGAACACCGCGTCCATCGACATGAAGAAGGCCATCCGCAACATCCAGGCCATCCTCAACAAGAACGGTTTCGATGCCGGTGCGCCGGATGGCAGCATGGGCGACAAGACCGTGGCGGCGCTGAAGAGCTTCCAGAAGTCCGTCGGCTTGCCGTCCGATGGACGGGTGACCGATCAGGTCGTCAAGGAGCTGCTCGCCCGCAACAAGTAGGTGATCCGCACCTGTCGAACGCAGTCAAACAAAAATGCGGGCGCAGCCACGCCGGCATTTTTGTTGCGGGATACTCCCCAAACCCCTCCCGACGCCGCCCTCGGGTGGCCGCCGCGCACGTCACAGAAAAGCGAAAAAAGCCGCGCTAAGGTGGCGCGGGCAATTCAAATCTGTCGTGTCCAGCTTTCCTAAGGCTCTGGCAACGATTTCAGGTTAGAATTCGCCGTTTAAAAGGGGAAAATGGCTCAGGCTCCGATTTCCGTGCCGGACAGCCTGCAAATGGGAACAGCGCGTGACGATCTATCTGCCGATCGCAGAACTGTCGGTGAATATCTTCATTATTCTCGGCATGGGCGCAGCCGTAGGGTTTCTCTCCGGCATGTTTGGCGTTGGCGGCGGTTTCCTCATCACGCCGCTGCTGATCTTCTACAACATTCCCCCCGTCGTCGCCGTAGCCACCGGCTCCAACCAAGTCGTCGCGTCTTCCGTGTCGGGAGCGCTTACACATTTTCGCCGAGGTTCGCTCGACCTGAAACTGGGCACGATCCTGCTCGCCGGCGGTCTCGCGGGCGCGACCTTCGGCCTGTGGCTATTCGTGCTGTTGCGCCGGCTCGGACAGATCGACCTGATCATCTCACTGATCTACGTGCTATTGCTCGGCACAGTGGGCACGCTCATGCTTTGGGAAAGCGTGCGCGCCATGCGGCGGGCTGCAGGCAAGCTGCCGCCCGCCACCGCCAAGCTGCGCCATCACAACTGGGTGCAGCGCCTGCCGCTCAAGCTGCGTTTCAAGAAATCCAAGCTCTATCTCAGCGCCATTCCGGTGATCGGCCTCGGCTTTTTCGTGGGCATGCTGACGCCGATGGGTATCGGCGGCGGCTTCATTCTCGTGCCGGCCATGATCTATCTTCTGCGCGTGCCGACGAACGTCGTCGTCGGCACATCGCTGTTCCAGGTCATCTTCGTCACGGCCTTCACCACGATCGTCCAGGCGGCCACCAACTATTCCGTCGATATCATCCTGGCGTTCATGCTGATGGTGGCCGGCGTCGTCGGCGCGCAGTACGGCGTGCGGGTTGGCCAGAAGCTGCGCGGCGAGCAGCTCCGCGCCCTGCTTGGCCTTCTCGTCCTTGCTGTCGGGCTTCGTCTGGCGATCGCACTCGTGGTCACGCCTGCGGACGTCTACTCGGTCATCATGGAAGGGGTGAGCCGATGAGAGGTTTCGGGCTCCTCGCTGTCGCGATCCTGCTGCTTGCGCCGCTTGGTGCGCAGGCGCAGGTGCTGCTCGACCAGCCGACGACATCGACGACGGCACGTGAAACTATGGAAATAGGTACATCGACGAGCGAGATCGCCATCACCTCCGATTTCGCAGGCGCCGATCTGACGATCTTCGGCGCACTTTCCAACACCGATCAGCTGCTTTTGGCGATCGGCCAATACGACATCGTCGTCGTGCTGGAAGGGCCGCGCGAAAACGCGACGGTGCGCAGGAAGGACCGCGTCTTCGGCATCTGGGTCAACACCCGCTCGATGACGTTCGAGCATGTGCCGCAGGCCTATTCGCTGTCGAGCACGCGCGCTGTCGACTACATCACTGCGCCGCTTGAACTCAGCGATCGCGGCATCGGCGTCGACCACATCCCCCTCACCCCAGTCGGCTTCGTCGGCAATGTCGGCGACGTTCCGGAATTCCGGCAGGCTTTCCGGCGGCTGCAGTCGGCAGGCGGACTTTACGAAAGCGACCCGGCCGGCGTGCGCTTCGTCAGTTCCTCGCTGTTCAAGGCAACGCTCAGGATCCCCGCCGATGTGCCGAACGGCGTGCATACAGTTCGCGCCTATCTCTTCAAGAGCGGCAAGTTCATCGGCGAAAAGGCGCTGCCGCTACGTGTCATCAAGACCGGCATAGAGCAGATGATCACGGATGCGGCGCATCAGCAGCCGATCGCCTATGGCGTTTTTTCCGTATTGCTGGCCTTGGTCACGGGTTGGGGCGCGAGCTTCATGTTCCGAAAGAACTGATCAGCCTTCCTTGCGGCGATCGACGACTTCGAGATAGGCGTCGGTCAATCGGCCGAGCACCGAGGGTGTGCCCGGCGGCAACACCTTGCCGAGATGCTTGGCGCGCAGCTCCTCCATGAAATCTTCCCAGAGCGTCGCGCCGCCGTTCTCCAGCAGTTCGGCCCGGATCGACAGCTCCTCGGATACCGGTAGATGCTTGCGGCCCCAGGCGCCCATATGGGCAAAGAGCGGCACAAGGTCGATCGCCATTTCGGTCAGGCTGTAAACCGCCTTCTGCTTGTGGGTGGGGTCATCTGCGCGGGTCAGGAGGCCGCGCTCGACCAGCCGCTTCAGGCGGTCGGCAAGAATATTGGACGCTATTCCCTCCTCCGAATTCTGCAGCAATTCACGAAAGTGCCGGCGGTTGCCGAACATGATGTCCCTGATGACGATCAGGCTCCAGCGGTCACCGAGGATTTCCAGCGTCAGATTGATCGGGCAGCCGGAGCGATGTGATGCGTCCATGGTGGTCTCCAAAACTGCTTGCATTTTGCCATCAGTGCGACTAGCTTTCAACCAATTGTTTTTAGCAACCAGTTTCATTTATGAAACAGTTGTCATCGTGGAGGAAGTGATGAGAAAACTTGCTGTCTGGAATCTCATGACGCTTGACGGCTATTTCGAGGGAGCCAAGCCTTGGGACCTCGGATTTCACATGCTCGCCTGGGGCGACGAACTGGACAGTTATTCGAAGGACCTCGGCAAGGAAGGCGATCTGCTGATCTTCGGCCGCAAGACTTATGAAGGCATGGCCGCTTATTGGCCGACCGCGACGGAAACGTCCGATATCGCTGCCTATATGAACGGTATCGCCAAAATCGCCGCGTCGCGGACGCTCGACAAAGCGGACAGGAACAACACCCGCGTCGTCGGCGACATTGTCGCTGAAGTGAAGAAGCTGAAGGAAGAACCTGGCAAGACCATGTTCGTGTTCGGCAGTGCCGAGGTGACGGATGTGCTGCTCAAGGCGGGGCTGGTGGACGAGATCCGCATCTGCCTCGTTCCCGTCGTGCTGGGCTCCGGCAATCCGCATTTCAAGCCGGCATCCGAACAGCGGCCGATGAAGCTGCTCGAATCCAAAGCTCTGAAGACCGGTGCAGTGGTCCTGCGTTACGAGCCCGCGAACGCGGCTTAGGCCGAGAGATTGCCGAAGCGCACGGAATAGATGCGGTCGCGGCCGAGCAGGTGGGCGATCAGGCTCTCCCGCTCGAAGAGGCCCGCCATGGCCTTATGGCGAAGATCGAGACCACCGGTCATGACGCCAAAGGCCGGCATCAGCAGGCGGGCGCCATCCGTTGCAAAGCACGGTCGGCGCACCGATTTGTCGCGGCGTCGAACAGTAGCGGAGGGATGTAAATGGCCGGCGATCTCGCCTACCTGCCGCCCCGCCTTCGGCTCGTGGCGGAAGGTCAAGCCGCCATAATGCATCTCGTCGACCGAATGACCGGGCAGATCGACCGTGCCATCCGGATCGTGATTGCCGTTGATCCAGATCCACTCACGGCCGCGGGCCATGCTGACGATGAGGCTGCGAAATTCTTCCGGCAGATGCTGTGAACCGACGCGATCATGGAAATTGTCGCCAAGCGAAACGACCAGCTTCGGATCGTAGCGGGAGATGACGGCGGAGAGAACGGTCAGCGTCGCCAAGGTATCGTATGGCGGCAGCATCATGCCTCGGCGGGCGAAGGCCGCACCCTTTTCCAGATGCAGGTCGGAGACGACGAGAATACCGGCCTCAGGCAGATAGAGCGCACCCAGCGGATCGCAGACGGCAGCAATGCCATGAACAACGGTCTCGACGCCCGCAGCCGGCGCAGATTCGCCGCTGTCTTGACAGTTCAAGCTCCGTGCCAGCGCCAGCCGGTTGATCACGTCAGTTCATCCTTGTTCGTTCAACCCATCGCCTCGCGGATCAGGTCGTCGGCCGCTTCCGCAAGCAGGGAATCGTGCGCCTCGCCCGGCACCGGCACCTTGCCGATTTCCAGCATCACCGGCACGGCGAGCGGGGAAATATGGTCCAGTGCGCGATGGGTGATATGGCCCTTGATTCGCTTCAGCATATCCGCAAGTCGGCCAATATCCAAAAGCCCGGTCGCAGCATCCTGCCTCGTTGCCTGCAGCAGGATATGGTCGGGCTCATGGCTGCGCAGCACGTCATAGATCAGATCGGCCGACACCGTCACCTGCCGCCCGGTCTTTTCCTTCCCCGGATGCCGGCGCTCGATCAAACCGGCAATCACGGCGCAATTGCGGAAGGTGCGCTTGAGCAGGAAGGATTCGTCGAGCCAGGCCTCGAGATCGTCGCCCAGCATATCCTCATCGAAGAGATCGGAAAGGCTAAGGCGCCGGTTGGCGATCATCAGCCCCATATCCTCCAGCCCCCAGATGCCGAGCGAATAATCGGTCGCGACGAAACCCATGGGCTTTGCGCCGGCGCGCTCCAGCCTTCGGGTGAGCAGCATGCCTAGCGTCTGGTGCGCCAACCTGCCCTCGAAGGGATAGGCGACGAGGTAGGCGCGGCTGCCGCGCGGGAAAGTCTCGATGAGGAACTCGTCGCGCTTCGGCAGTAGCGACTTCTCTTTTTGAATTTCCAGCCAGTCGCGCACCTGATCCGGCAGGCGGTGACGCCGGTCGGGATCAGCAATCATCGCCCGCACCTGATCGGCGAGATAGGTCGAGAGTGGAAACTTGCCGCCCGCATAGGAAGGGATTTTCGGGTCGAGCGAGAAAGCTTGCGACGCCAGACATTCACTCTCGCGGATGCCTTCGAAGCGCAGCACCTTGCCGGAAAAGAGAAAAGTGTCGCCGGGCGCAAGCTGCTCGACAAAATATTCCTCGACCTTGCCGAGCGGCGCTCCCCCTCGCCCTAGAGAACCGAGCGCATTGCGCTTCACCAGCCGGATATTCAGCATCGCCTCTTCGACGATCGTGCCGAGGTTCAGGCGATATTGCTGGGCGACCTGAGGGTTGGACACACGCCAGCGCCCTTCCGGGGTCTTACGGATGCGGGCATAGCGCTCATAGGTTCTGAGCGCATAGCCGCCGGTGGCGACGAAATCGACGATACGTTCGAAGGTCTCCCAGGGAAGCTCGGCATAGGGAGCCGCACTCTGCACCTCATCATAAAGCTCGAGCATGTCGAAGGGCTCGGCGCAGGCCATGCCGAGAATGTGCTGGGCGAGAACATCAAGCGCGCCGGCGCCGATCGGCGGCGTATCCTGCGCGCCGATATAGTTGGCATCGAGTGCTGCCTGGCATTCCATGACTTCGAAGCGATTGGCCGGCACCAGGATCGCCTTCGACGGCTCGTCCATACGGTGATTGGCGCGGCCGATGCGCTGGGCAAGGCGGCTCGCGCCCTTGGGTGCCCCGACATGGATGACGAGATCGACATCACCCCAGTCGATGCCGAGATCGAGCGTCGAGGTGGCAACGACGGCACGCAGCCGATTTTCCGCCATCGCCGCCTCCACTTTGCGGCGCTGGCCGACATCGAGCGAGCCGTGATGTAGGGCGATCGGCAGATTGTCGTCATTGGCCGACCATAGCTCCTGAAACAGCATTTCGGCCTGCGAGCGCGTATTGACGAAGAGCAGCGTCGTGCGATGCGCCTTCAGCTCGCGATAGATATCAGGGATCGCATATTTGGCGGAGTGGCCGGACCAGGGGATGCGCTCTTCCGTCGACAGGATCGAGATATCCGGCTTGGCGCCGCCCTCGACGATGACGAGGCCGGCATGGCGCTCCTCCCCCGGCTCTTGCGCCACCAGCCATTTCTGCAGGTCCATCGGGTCGGCGACGGTCGCCGAAAGGCCGATGGTCTGCACATGCGGCGCCAGCTTGCGGATACGGGCAAGGCCAAGCGATAGCATGTGGCCGCGCTTGGAGGTGACGAGGGAATGCAGCTCGTCGAAGACGATGTATTTCAAGTCCTTGAAGAAACGCCCGGCCTCGCGATTGGCGAGCAGCAGCGCGACCTGCTCCGGCGTCGTCAACAGGATATCGGGCGGATTGAGCTTCTGCCGCTGGCGCTTGCCGCTTGGCGTATCGCCGGTGCGGTTTTCGACGGATACGGGCAGGCCCATCTCCGAAACGGGCTTCATGAGGTTGCGCTCGATATCAACCGCAAGCGCCTTCAGCGGCGAAATGTAGAGCGTGTGGATGCCGGTGAAGGCCGAGCCCGGTGCGATCTTGCCGCGCCGGGTGAGATCCGTCAGCGACGGCAGGAAGCCGGCGAGCGTCTTGCCCGCTCCGGTCGGCGCAATCAGCAGCGTGCTTTCGCCGGCTTCAGCACGGGCAAGCAGCTCCAGCTGATGGGCACGCGGCTGCCAGCCCTTTTCCGCAAACCAGCGGCTAAAGGGGGCAGGCAAGGCAAGAGGATGCTTCGGCTCGATCTGGTCCACGCCTCAACCCTAGCGACAAATCGCGGAAAAAAGAAAGGGCTTGACGGCCATCATAATCACGGATAAAAAATATCCATGATTATGAGGACAGAGTGATGAAGCTTGGAGACGGCGTCGAACAATCCATTCATTGCGTTGGCATGCTGGCTGGCCTTTCTGATGGCGGCGTACTCTCGGCGGCGGCGCTTGCGGAGTTTCACGGCGTCTCCGTCAGCTATCTGCTGAAGCATCTGCAGGCGCTTTCGGGCGCCGGCATTCTCGATACCGTGCCTGGGCCGAAAGGTGGCTATCGGCTGGCGCGCAAGCCGGAGGACATCACTCTGCTTGACATCGTGCTGGCAGCGGAAGGTCCGGCGCCGGCCTTCAGATGCGCCGAAATCCGCCAGCGCGGCCCGAACCCGCTGGAAGGGCGTTACTTCGCCAAGCCATGCGGCATCAATGCTGCCATGCTGGCGGCGGAGCGTGTTTACCGGGCCGAATTGGCCAAGACGAGTATCGCCGACGTGCTGACCGATCTCAGGCAGACGGACACGGATGGTGGAATAGCCGCGAGGGGCTGCGCCTTTCTCGAGCTGCATGAACGCAAGACCAGAAACTGAACCTCAAGATCAAAACCCAAGGAGAAGACCATGCATCCGCGTTTCAACCCCGCCAAGGCCTCCCCGGAATCCTACAAGGCCGTCGTCGCACTCGAGAACTTCGTTCAGAACAGCGGCCTCGAGCGCCGCTTCATTCACCTGATCAAGCTCCGCGCCTCGCAGATCAATGGCTGTGCCTACTGCGTCGACATGCATGTCAAAGAATCCCGCCATGACGGTCTCAGCGAGCAGTGGATCAACCTCATGTGCGTCTGGTGGGAATCGCCCGTCTATGACGATCGCGAGCGCGCCCTGCTTCGCTGGGTCGACTCCGTGACGAAGATCGCCCAGACCGGCATACCGGATTCCGACTACGAGCCGCTGCGGGAACATT
This sequence comes from Rhizobium sp. BR 314, assembly GCF_047445805.1. NCBI lineage: Bacteria > Pseudomonadati > Pseudomonadota > Alphaproteobacteria > Hyphomicrobiales > Rhizobiaceae > Rhizobium > Rhizobium sp. BR 314. The sequence goes on from NZ_JARWLA010000019.1 coordinate 17,360, forward strand.
TCACCGAGGAAGAGATCGTCAAGATCACGGTAGCGATTGCCACGATCAACGTCTGGAACCGTCTCGCCGTCGGCTTCCGCTCGCAGCATCCGATCGACGCTGCCAGCAAGGCTGCTTGAAGCAAGCTCTCGAAATGCAAAAAGCGCGGGACCGAAATCCCGCGCTTTTCATTTATGCTGACCCCGGCAACCGAGATCAGAAAAATCAGGCAGCAACCGAGCCGAAGCCGGCCGTCGGCACTTCAGAGATGGTCGTCAGAACCTGCGAAGCGATCTGGTAGGGGCAGCCCTGCGAGTTCGGACGGCGATCTTCGAGGTAGCCGCGATAATCGTTCTTGATGAAGGAATGCGGTACGCGGATCGAGGCGCCGCGGTCGGCAACGCCATAGCTGAACTTGTTCCACGGAGCCGTTTCATGCTTGCCGGTCAGGCGCAGGTGGTTGTCCGGGCCGTAAACAGCGATGTGAGCTTCAAGGTTCTTGTCGAACTGCGCCATGAGCGCTTCGAAATAGGCCTTGCCGCCGACTTCGCGCATGAACTTGGTCGAGAAGTTGCAGTGCATGCCCGAGCCGTTCCAGTCGGTGTCGCCGAGCGGCTTGCAATGGAACTCGATGTCGATGCCGTACTTTTCGCACAGGCGCAGCAGCAGGTAGCGTGCCATCCAGATCTGGTCGGCGGCCTTCTTGGAGCCCTTGCCGAAAATCTGGAATTCCCACTGACCCTTGGCCACTTCGGCGTTGATGCCTTCGTGGTTGATGCCTGCTTCCAGGCACAGGTCGAGGTGCTCTTCAACGATTTCGCGAGCGATATCGCCGACGTTCTTGTAGCCGACGCCGGTGTAGTACGGGCCCTGCGGAGCCGGATAGCCGGATTCCGGGAAGCCGAGCGGACGGCCGTCCTTGTAGAAGAAGTACTCCTGCTCGAAGCCGAACCATGCGTCTTCGTCGTCGAGGATCGTTGCACGGCTGTTGGAGGGATGCGGGGTTACGCCGTCCGGCATCATGACTTCGCACATGACGAGAGCGCCGTTTGTACGAGCCGGATCGGGATAAATGGCAACCGGCTTCAGCACGCAATCAGAGCTGCGGCCTTCGGCCTGCATCGTCGAGGAGCCGTCAAAGCCCCAAAGCGGAAGCTGCTCGAGCGCCGGAAAAGCGTCGAATTCCTTGATCTGCGTTTTGCCACGCAGGTTCGGCACCGGAGTGTACCCATCGAGCCAGATGTACTCGAGCTTATATTTCGTCATTACGCACCTCATAACAGTTAATCAGGCAAAGCAGGAAACTTGCCCGGCGCCCGCCGGAGTAATTCCTTGCTACGAACGGCTGCCAAGGAAGATGCATTTGCCGTGCCAGTTTCCTCAAGCACGTCGCCCAGCGGATGAAAATTTTTAGATCTAGGATTTTAGGAGCCGGATTTCCGGGCTTTAAGCCTTGGAATCTTTTCAAGTCGCCAGCGCCGCTCCAATCGAACTGCCAAGATGTCGCAGGCTCGCATCCTCCAGGAACAGATTGGAAAACCGAGAGTTCAAAGAAGCGGCAGCATCTCAATTATCGTCAAATTGCCCATAATTTAGTCATTTAGCATTTTTTTTAAGCGGAATGATGATATTCGCCTTCGGCTTTGCTATATATGAGCCGTCTCTTCAAGCGCACCGCTTGAAAACCAAAAGGGAGAGACGGCGAATGGCAACCAGTGCTCGGCATGAGACGGCAAAAATTTATCAGTTCCCGGTCGCGGCCCGCCCGACGGCAGTAAGCCAGCGCCCGAAGGTGAACCTTACTCCCGATATCGGTCCGAGCATTGCAACGGCTGCCTTCGACAGCTGGTATCACGAAGACGCGATCGTCGACACCGATCCAAGCCGCAAACAGTAAGCCGACTGCAACTCGCAAGCCCGAATTAAAGGGCGATGTAGCGATCCGAACGGTGATTGATCGCGACAAAGAGATTGAGCGCGATTGCGCCAATCACCGAGCAGAGGACGACCGTCGGCGTGGTAACCGCAAAGGCAACGGCGAGCACGCATAGATCGATCGCAAGCTGCACCAACCCTGCCCTGATGCCGAAACGCTCCTGCACATAAATCCCCAGAATGCCGACGCCGCCAAGGCTGGCGCGGTGGCGATAGAGCGCGAGCAGCCCGAAGCCGAGCAGGATGCCGCCGAGGATTCCCGACCACAACGCATTGATGTGCGCAATATCGAACAGAAACGGCTGCAGATTGGTCAGCAGCGAGGTCAGCGCAATGGCGATGAAGGTCTTGATGGTGAAGACCGGGCCGAGTTGCTTCAGCGACAGATAGAAGAACGGCAGGTTGACCACGAAGAAGGCCAGACCGAAGTTCACGCCGATCGCGTAATGCAGCAGGAAGGCGATACCGGCGGTACTGCCGGTCAGGAGCCCCGCGCTTGAAAGACAGAACAGCCCGAGCGACGAAATCAGGCTGCCCGAAATGATGCCCTGAACGTCCTCGGCCCATGAATGCCGGGTCGCGGATGTGTTCCAGACACCAAATGCACTCTTCGCGTTCGCCATGTGCGTACCCTCATGTTTCCGGGGCTTTCTGCTGAAAGCTCAGGCGACAATCAAGCAAAAATACGTAAGCAATGCTGACCTATTTCAAATTCGCAAGATTCGAATAATCAGGCCGATTTGCGGGCAATGAACAGAATGCCGTGGACCGGTTTTCCGGCATCCATACGAATGACGCTGCGGGCAAGATCCTGCACCGCAAAGCCGTGATCAGCCAATATCTCCCGCACATAAGCTTCGGAATGTGCAAAGCGCAGGGAATCGCGCAGCACATAGCCGTCTGGCTGCTGCGCATCCTCCACCGAAAAGGCAAAGATGGAGCCATCGGCTGCGAGCTGGCAAGCGATGGTCATCACGTCTTGCAGATTACCGAGATACATCAGCACATCGGCGGCGGTGATCAGATCCGCACGCCCCGCAGCAAAGCCTGCATCGAAAACACCTGAGAGATCCGGCTCCGCCGACAAATCGGCCTGGCCGAGATGATCGTAGACATTCTTCTCCGCCGCCTTGGCGAGCATGCCCTTCGACAGGTCGTAGCCTTCGAGCCGATCGACGCGGTCCCGGATTTCCGGCCCGAACAGGCCGGTGCCGCAGCCGAGATCGACGGCTAGGCGGAAATGCTTCGGGATCCCAGCGGTTTCAGCAATCAGGGCCGCAAGCTTGCCGGGCACGCTATAAGAGAGCTTCTCGACCAACGAAGTCTCGAAGCGATCGGCATAGTCGTCGAACAGCCGCTCAACGTAGAGGCTCGGCGGCCGGTCCGGCAGCTCGGCTCCTCCGAGAACCGCAAGCTTCAAACGCGCACCGAAGACATCGCCCGCATCGAGCGTCAGCACTTCGTTCAGCGCAGCAATTGCACCTTTCACATCGCCGACCTTCTCGCGATAGGTCGCAAGCGTGAACCATCCCGCCGCCCAGCGCGGCACGAGCTCCAGCGCCTGCTCCATCAGTTCGGCGGCGCTCTGCAGCTCTCCGCTTTCGGCAAGCATCTTCGCATAGTCGGCCCGGCGGTCGGCAATAACATCGCCGGAGGAAAGCTGGCTTGGCAGCATGGATTTTTTCCTGTTTGACGCTCGGCTTTGAACGCGGCCATAAAAAAACTCAAGTCCTATTTCAGGCAGACGCAAGAGCGCTTCCGCTTTTCTTCGAATCGCGAAAGCCCTCTGGCTTGTTTCTTTCCGCATTCCGGACGGAAAACCGCTACGCACTTTTCCCGGAAGTGCTTCAGTTTGAGGTGTCCACCGGGCAAAAATGCTTGCGAGTCGCAGGCGCCGGCCCTATCTCAACAGCCACAGATTGCCATTATGGAGACGTCAGCATGTCCGATCAGGTGAACAGATTCCTTGGCGACTCGCCCGGTCGCACGCTGGTGAAGCTCGCCATCGTGTCGCTCGTCGTCGGCTTCGTGATGAAGTTCTTCGGCTGGCGGCCGCTCGATTTCTTCTATGGTGTCCGGCGCTTCCTGCTCGACCTCTGGCACAGCGGCTTTGCCGCACTCGGCGAGTTCGGCGATTATGTGCTCGTCGGCGCCAGCATCGTCATTCCCATCTTCATCATCCTCCGCCTATTCAACTATCGCAGCTGACATGACCTCCCAGACACTGAACTATTCGCGCCGCGATGCGCTGCGCCTCGCCGCCCTTGCGCTCACCGCATCCGTTGCAAGCTGCGCCACGCCGCCCGCTCGCGTTTCCAATACGCCCGCAAGCGACCAGACCGCTTCCGCCTTGCCGCTCGTCAATGCACTGCGCGCCAAGAACGGCCTGCCGCCGCTCAAAATCGACACCGCCGCCGGGGCCGCCGCCGTCTACCAGGCGCGGCGCATGGCGGATGCCGGCAAGATGGAGCACCTGATCGGTATCGGCGATGATTTCGGCAAGCGCGTCAAGGCCAGCGGCGTCAAGCTGCCGGCAGCCGAGAACATCGCCGAAGGACAGCGCGACGTGAACGCTGCTGTGATTGCATGGATCAATTCGCCGAAGCATTTGCACAACATGCTCGGCAAATATGACGGTCTCGGCGTCGCTCTTGCCTATGCTCCCTCTTCCGGTGGCAGGCCATATTGGTCCATGGTGCTTTCCTCGATCTGAGGAGGCGTAAGGTAAAAATGGATGTCCAACAGGGGAACCGGAAGGTTCTGCCCTTCGACGTGACGCATCGGCTCGTGCTGTCGATCGCGATCCCGATGACGCTCGGTTTCATGACGACGCCGCTGCTCGGCCTTGTCGACACCGCCGTGGTCGGCCACATGGGCCAGCCGGATGCCTTGGCGGGACTGGCCATCGGCGCCGTGCTGTTCGACCTCCTCTTCGCAAGCTTCAACTTCCTGCGCGCCTCGACGACCGGCCTTACCGCCCAGGCCTTTGGCCGGCATGATCGGCGCGAACAGCAGGCCGTCTTCTGGCGGGCGCTGATCTCGGCGCTCGGCTGCGGCGTCCTGATCGTCGTTCTGTCGCCACTCCTACTTTGGATCGGCATCAAGCTGATGGGACCGGAGGGCGGCATTGCCGACGCGACGCGAACCTATTTCTCCATCCGCATGCTGTCCGGTCCGGCGGCTCTTGCCAACTACGCCCTGCTCGGTTTCGTGCTCGGACGCGGCCAGGGCCGCATCGGGCTCTTGTTGCAAACCGTCATCAATGGCGTCAACATCGTGCTTGCCATCCTGCTCGGCCTCTATCTTGGCTGGAGTGTCGCCGGGGTTGCCTGGGGCACGCTGATCGGCGAGGCATGTGGCATGCTGCTGGGGTTGGCGATCGTGCTGCGCAGCTTCGCCGGCGAGGAACGTCCGCCACGGTCGGAGTTGCTCTCACGCACCAAGTTGACGCAGCTCTTCGCGCTCAATCGCGATATTCTGATCCGGACCTTCGTGCTCATCGGCGCTTTCACGCTGATGACGCGCATCGGCAACAGCTTCGGCGCCGTGATGCTGGCCGCCAATGCCGTGCTGATGAACTTCTTCCTGCTGTCAGGCTATTATCTCGACGGACTGGCGAATGCCGCCGAGCAGATCACCGGCCGCTCGATCGGCGCAAACTATCGGCCCGCCTTCGAGCGTGGCTTGAGGCTGACCGGGCTTTGGTCCTTCGGGCTGGCGCTGGCTGCCGCCATCTTCTTCTTCACAGTTGGGCCAGCTCTGATCCGCCTGCTGACGACCTCCGAGGAGGTTCGCGCTGCGGCCGGAACTTACCTGCCCTGGGCGGCGATAACCGGCCTCACCGGCGCCCTCGCCTTCCTGATGGACGGCGTCTTCATCGGCGCCACATGGTCACGCGAGATGCGCAACAAGATGCTGCTTTCCTTCGGCGGCTACCTCTTGGCGCTCGCCGTGTTCGTGCCGACGCTCGGTAATCATGGCCTCTGGATGGCCATGAACGCCTTTCTGCTGTTTCGCGGCATCTTCCTGGCCATGGGCCTGAAGAAGCGCGCGAATCAGACGTTCCGGTTCGCCCAGTAATCGAGCTTGGCATCGCGCAGATCGCGGATCGAGCCGGCGCGCGCTCGGTCGAGCAGCTTCGACAGACCGGAAACGATCTGGCTAGGCAGACCAGGCCCCTCATAGACCATGCAGGAATAGAGCTGGACGAGATCGGCTCCAGCCTTGATCTTTTCCAGCGCCGTCTCCGCCGACGACACGCCGCCGACGCCGATGATCGGCAGGGAAGCGCCTACGCGGCGGCGCATCTTGGCGAGCACGACGGTCGACTTTTCAAAGACCGGCTTGCCGGAAAGACCGCCCGCTTCCTTTGCCTGGCGCTGATCCTTCAAGCCGTCGCGTGACAACGTGGTGTTGGAGACGATCAGGCCATCCAGCTTATGCGCCAGCACTTCGGCGGCAATATCGTCCATGCCCTCCTCGGTCAGATCGGGCGCGATCTTGAGGAAGACGGGAATGTGTTTGCTGGCTTTCGCCGCCTCCTCATCGCGAGCGGCGAGCACGGCCGACAGCAATACCGATAGACTTTCGCGCGCCTGCAGGTCACGCAAGCCCGGCGTGTTCGGCGAGGAGATATTGGCGGTGAAATAGCGCGCCACGGAGTAGAAGCCGCGGATGCCGGCGACGTAGTCGGCGATGCGGTCGGCACTATCCTTGTTGGCGCCAATATTGACGCCGATGATGCCGTTGCCGCGAATGGCCTTGAGCCGCTGGAATGCCGCTTCATGGCCTTCATTGTTAAAGCCGAGGCGATTGATGACGCCTTCGTCCTCGACCAGGCGGAAGATGCGTGGGCGCGGATTGCCTGGCTGTGCCTTCGGCGTCACCGTGCCGATCTCCGTGAAGCCGAAGCCGAGTTTCAAGAGCGCTTCTGGCACTTCGGCATTCTTGTCGAATCCAGCCGCCATACCGATGGGATTGGCAAATTCCAGCCCCGCCACAGTCTGGCGCAGGCGCGGATCGGCATTGACGCGGCAGGCAGGCACGAGACCGGACTTCAGCGCCGATATGGACATACCGTGCGCCGTTTCGGGATCGAACAGAAGCAGGCCGCGCCGGCCGAGATCGAGAAAGGCGCCGATCATTCCGCCAGGTCCGGAAAGATATGCACGCCATCAGGCCCGAGCGGCAGGGGCTTTTCCCACAGCACGGCCGAAAGCGGCAAAGATGCGTAGTGATGCGGGAAGAGATCGCCGCCGCGCGAGACTTCGAATACCAGCTTCTCGCCCAGCGCATCGCCATCGATCGCGACAAGCAGCAGATCCGTCTGGCCGGCAAAGTAGAGCGCCGCCGTTTGCTTCACCTGCTTGCCGGTGGACAGATGGATATAACCATCCGTGAAGTCGATCGGCGCGCCATGAAAAACGCCGGTTTGTCTGGCTGGCTCCCAGAGAGCACCCGGCACGATCTTGTAAACCACTGACATGGCGGTCATCATCCCTATGTAAAGCTGTCGTGATAGGGCTTTGCACGAAAATGACAGCCAATGCCACGGTTTCCGTGGTGGATTCGAGATTTTAACGCAGAAAATCCGGAGGATGACATGACGAAGGAAATCGGAATCGGCCTTTCGGCCTTGTTCTTGCCTGCCGCTCTTCTCCTCGCATCCCCGGGCGGGGCCGCCGAGCAGGATGCCGGGCGCTTCCAGCTCGAGCGCAGTGGTGATCATTTCGTCCGCCTCGATCGGCAGACGGGTGCGATGGCCATATGCCAGGATCAGAACGGCAATCTCGTCTGCCGCATGGCCGCCGACGTGCGCACCGCCTATGACGACGAGCTGGACCGGCTATCCGACCGAGTGGCGAAGCTGGAAAAAGCTGTTGCCGCAAACAAGGGCTCGGACCTTCCGAGCGATGCTGAAGTCGACCGCACACTGGGCATCATGCAGAAATTCATGCGCGGCTTCATGGGCATGGCGAAGGAATTCCAGAACGAGGAACCTAATACCAAACCGTTGCCGCAGAAGACTTAAGGCGCCGGCCCTCCTGTTTATTTCGGCATTCTGGACCAGAGGGTCGCTGCGGCGGTTTCTGGATACGCTCTTTCTTGAAGTGCGCTTGGGCCGTTGAAACCAACGGGGGAAAGCACAGAGATAAAGGATCCTATTCCTATGCCGGGCTTTACTCGCCCAGAGGCCTCGGTTAACGTTTTTTAAAGAGTTGAGCGCCGGGCAAGCCGGCACACAGATGCTGAGCGGCGATGCTGTCACATGAGCAAATTTGGGGGGCGATCGACCGGCTTGCCGAACGGCATGCTTTGACACCCTCCGGCCTCGCACGCCGCGCCGGGCTTGATGCGACCTCCTTCAACAAGTCGAAGCGATTGAGCCAGGATGGCCGGCTACGCTGGCCGTCAACGGAATCGATCGCCAAAGTGCTGGAGGCCACAGGCGCCAGCCTGGAGCAGTTTCTGAGCTTCATCCGCCCCGGTGAGCCGCATGGCCCAGGTTTGTCCCACCTTGCTCAGCACGGCGAAAACGCTATCCCCCTCATCGGTTTTGCCCAGGCGGGTGCCGGCGGCTTCTTCGATGATGGCGGCTTTCCCGCCGGTCAGGGCTGGGATATCGTGGAGTTTCCCGCCGCGACCGGCCACAACACTGGCGTTTATGCGCTTGAGGTGCAGGGCGAAAGCATGTTGCCGCTCTATCGCGACGGGGATATTCTGATTGTCGAGCCAGGGGCTCAGATTAGGAAGAATGATCGTGTCGTTGTGAAGACCCGCGAGGGTGAAGTCATGGCCAAGGTCCTGCTGCGGCAGAGCGCGAAGTCGATAGAACTCTTGTCGCTCAACCCCGAACACCCCAATCGCAGCTTCGATCTGTCGGAGGTGGAATGGATTGCCCGGATCATATGGGCTAGCCAATAGGAAAGTTTTCTCGTTATGCGTCGCAATAATTTGCTTGCAGGTGTGGCAGGCGCGATCGTCGGTTCCTGGTTGACCCTGATCGCGGTCCAGTTCAGTGGGCATGGTTTCAGCCTGCCCGGCCGCGGCAGCAACGTCCCGGTAGCAGACAATCACCCGGCTACCTCCGCAGCCTCCACTCCCGCAGCAGCGTCCAAGATCGATCTCGCTCCTCCGAAGAACATCGAGGCGCCGAAGCCCGCCGAAACGACCAGGCCGGACACTGCCGCTACCGGCAAGCCGAAACCGGAGGAACAGACAAAGACGGAACCCACCAAGCCAGCCCCCGAGGCGACGCCAGATAAAGCGGGACCGCCAGCCGCAGAACCCGCATCGGCAACCACCACGCCTGACAGCGCTATCCAGCCCTCGGACGCCGCAGCAATGGCCGCCGTTACCGTGCCGCCAATACCGGCCGCCGACAGTACCGATAAGGCCCAGACCACTGAAGCGGCGAAGGCCGAGGGCAAGACGTCCGTGATGCCCGCATCCGCGACGCCGCAGGAAAGCAAGGCCGCCACCGAAACCGCCCAGACAAATAATGCGCCGGCAAAGCCCGTCGAAGCGCAGCCGATACAGCCGGCTCCTGCCATACTCGATGCTGAAAAAAACACTGTGGCGGGACCTGCCGAAGCATCGAAGCCCACTGAAACGGCGGCGAATAAGCCCGCTGCCGTATCGACATCATCACAGCCTGCTCCCACGGACCAAGCGAAAGCAGATCCGTTGCCGGACAGTCGGATGCCAGCGGACCAGATCGACCGGCAAACGGCAGCAACGGAGCATCGCACCCTTCTCGAACAGCCGCAGCCCGCCCTTCCTCAGCCCCAGCCAAGCGCCACCTCGGATCAGACTTCCATCGATCCGGCCGCCAAGCCGGATAGACAGACGACGACCGTCGAGCTTGTCCGTCCTTTTGCTGAGCAGGCTGGCACATTGACCGTCGGCGGCAGGAGCGTTCAGCTTGACGGGATCATTCCGACCGATGTCGAGCGGATGTGTACCGGTCCCAGCGGCAAGAGCTGGCCTTGCGGCCAGGCGGCGCGCTCCGCATTTCGAATGTATCTGCGTGGGCGTTCCATTGATTGCGACGTGCCGGACGCCTCGTGGAAAGGCACCGTCAAGGCCGCATGCCGCTATGTTCGCGTCGATCTGAGCGCCTGGCTGGTTCGCTTCGGCTGGGCCGATCCTGAGCCTGGTTCGCCACTCGAAGCGCTTGTCGACGAGGCGAAGGAGAAAAAGCGCGGCATGTACGGTGACGATCCGCGCAAGAACGGAAAATCGACCCTCGCCCCCGCCCTGCCCAAGGAAGATCCGCTCAACCCGATCTGACGCCTTGCTTCCGCCACCAGCTTTTGGCATGAGACGCGCGACATTTCAGTCTGCCAAATCAAAGGACTTCTTCTGTCATGAACAAGCCGCTTTCCGCTCATGAGGCCCTGATCTACGTCATGGTACTGGCCTCGGCTGTCGACCGCACTATGAACGACCGGGAGCTTAGCCGTATCGGAGAACTCATTCACGCCCTGCCGGTGTTCAAAGGCTTCGACGACGAGAAGCTGATCGCGGTTTCGCGCGATTGCGCCAAGCTGCTATCGGGCAGAGAAGGGCTCGACATCGTGCTTGAAACGGTACGCGATACCCTCCCGGCCCGGCTTTACGACACCGCTTATGCGCTGGCCGTCGAAGTCGCCTCAGCCGACCTGTCGGTGAAGGCTGAGGAACTGCGTCTGCTCAGCCTGCTTCGCGACCGCCTCGGCCTCGACAAACTGACCTGCGCCGCCATCGAGCGCAGTGCGATCGCGCGTTACCGCAAGGCCTGAACCGCGTTCCGAACGGAAAGCCGCTTCGCACGTCTCCTGACGGGCTCTCGTCAATAGAGCCCGTAAGGGAAATACCGCAGATAGATTTCCTGCAGCCTGCCATCGCGCGATAGGGTGGCGAGCGAATGATTGATCGCTGCCGTCAGATCGACGTCCTGCTGGCGCAGCATGATGGTCAGGCCCTCGCCGAGAAACTGCTGCGACAGATAGGGGCCGTCGAAAAATGCACAGCATTTCTCGGCCGCCGGCGACGGTACCCAGAAGGACAGCTGCAGACCATCCGCAAAGGCAGCATCGACCTTTCCGTCCTTGACGGCGGCCAGAAGAGCATCCTTGTCGTCGAACGGCACCAGCTTGATCGTCGGAAAGAATGACGCCAACATCGCCTCATGTGCCGTTCCCTTGACCACGCCGACCGGATGGCCGGCAAGCGAAGCTGCGGTCGTGCCATTGATCTTGGCCTTGAGATTGCGCACGAAGCGCGCCGGCAACATCAGGAATGGGCGGGAAAAGGCGAAGCTATTGCGTAGCTCGGGCCGGACCGCGATGCCGGCGATCACTGCGTCGCCCTGCGATGCCGCAAGGGCGCCCTGCAGATCGTTGAACGGCAGAGCCTGGATCTGGCACTTGTCCGCTATGGCGAGTTCATCGCAGATCTTGCGGGCAAGTTCGACATGAAAGCCGGCGAGCTTGCCATTCTGGTCGAGGAAATTGAAAGGCGGAAAATCCGTCGAGGTCAGGAACCGCAATCTGACCAGGGAAGACAGGTCAGGTTTCGGCAGCCGCTCGCGGGCATCGAACAGAATAGGCAGGCTGGAAGGCTTTGCCTCCTGAGCGGCAAGCGGCAAAGCACATGAAACCGCAATCAGCGCCACATGCGTCAGAAGCCGGGCCACAGAGATGAGCGACGAAAGGCAAACACGCATGGTCTTGATCCCGTCTCCGATCGTGGCTGCATATTCCTGGTTCACGAATCCGATTTAGCAGAGTCACGCCGAAGGGGGAATAATGCGTCTCGGGTTACCTGCAGCGGCGCCTACAGGCTGAATGAACCATTCCCTCATACATCGACCAGTTGCACAACTTCGGCCAACGGCAAATTTAACACGGGAATTCCGCCTCCAATGCCTCGTCGTTAGCAGTCGATTAAACTCTGTTGATTGTACTCGCTGGCATCGACGACATCGGCCGGGCCGATCGCATGAAGCAGGTCGTCCAAACCTTCCTCGCAAGGTATCAAGCAAATCGACCTCCAACCGCAACCATCAAGCAACATCGCCGTTGATCCCTTCGGGCAAGCGGCGCTCAGCATGTTTCCTTGATGCCGGCGGCATTCGCAGACGGACAGCCATGTTCAAGAATCTGAAAATCAAGACCAAGATGCTCGCGGTGATCCTGCTCCTCGGCGTCATCTCCATTGCCGGCCTGTTGCATATCGCCGGCGAGTTCCGCCGGGCAGACCGCGCCTACAGCGCCTTCCTCGACAACGAAGCCGTTGCGGCGACCGAATCTGCACGTGCCAGCGCTGCTTCATTGGCGTCAGTGCTGCAGGCAAGCTTGATGCTGAATTTCGATCCCGCCAGCGATGCGTTCAAGGCCGTTGCATCGAGTGAAAATCACTTCGACGAGGCGCGGACCCGGCTCCGGCATGCTCTGAGCCTCGTTCCCGACGAGAAGCAGTCGATCGAAGATCTTTTGACCGGCCTGGACGAGCTGCAAACGCTGACGAACAAGGCTGTGCGGCAGCGCGCGGACGGCGACCACAAGGGCGCTGAAGCAACCATGGCCCTGGTCAACAACAAGCTGGGCAAGATCGTCGCCATCATGATCGCCAACGATTCCGCCCTGAGCAACCGCATGAACAACGGTGCGGACGCCTTGTCCGCCGACGTCAACAGCGCCGTCAACTACACGCTCGTTACCCTCAGCGGCCTGACATTGCTTGCGCTGGCCCTGGGTATCTATGTCGCGCAGAGCGGCATCGCTGCACCGCTGATGCGCCTGCATCGGCGCATGACGGCACTCGCCGATGGCGATACGACCAACGAGATCGAAGGCCGCGACCGTCGCGACGAGATCGGCCAGATGGCATCCGCCGTAGCGGTCTTCCGTGACAATGCCATCGAACGGGCTCGCCTAGAGGCACAGGCCGAAGCCGATCGCACGCTGAGCGACAGCGAGCGCGCTCAGCGCGAAGCCCGGCAGGCCGCCGAAGCTGCCCACTTGCAGCAGGCCGTCCAGGCCGTCGGCGACGGCTTGAAGCGACTGGCCGAGGGCGATCTCGTCACGCATATCGACACTCAGTTCATCGCGCATCTCGATCAGTTGCGACAGGACTTCAACAGCTCGCTCGTGAAGCTCAACGGAACCATGCAGGCGGTGGGCGTCAACGCCCGCGCCATCAGCGCCGGCGCCAACGAAGTGCGCGGCGCAGCCGACGAGCTTTCCAAGCGGACGGAACAGCAGGCTGCAGCCGTCGAACAAACCGCCGCTGCGCTGGAGCAGATCACCACGACGGTCAAGGATGCGGCTCGGCGCGCGCAGGAAGCAAGCCAACTTGTCGCCCATACGCGCACCGGCGCTGAACGGTCGGGCGAAATCGTACGAAACGCCATCGGCGCCATGGAGCAGATCGAGAAGTCCTCGGGAGAGATCAACAACATCATCAGCGTCATCGACGACATCGCCTTCCAGACCAACCTTCTGGCGCTGAATGCAGGCGTCGAGGCGGCACGCGCCGGCGAAGCCGGCAAGGGCTTTGCCGTCGTCGCCCAGGAAGTGCGCGAGCTGGCCCAGCGTTCCGCCAATGCAGCCAAGGAAATAAAAACGCTGATCGCCACCTCGGAAACGCATGTGCGCACCGGTGTGGACCTGGTCGGCGAGACCGGCAAGGCGCTTGCCGCCATCGTTTCCGAAGTGCAAGAAATCAATCGCCATGTGCACGCGATCGCCGAGGCCTCGCGCGAGCAGTCGGCCGGCCTGCAAGAGATCAACACCGCCGTCAACGCGATGGATCACGGCACCCAGCAGAATGCGGCGATGGTCGAGGAGAGCACGGCCGCGAGCCATGGCCTGGCGACGGAAGCTGCCTCGCTGGCAGCCTTGCTCGGCCAATTCCGCACGAGCTGCAACGAAGCCGCCCATCTCTCTACGGCGCCAGTTGCAGGCACCACGTCGCGCGCGTCGGCCCGCCCTGCACCGCGACCTGTCGCAGCACCGGCCATCCGCTCGGTCGATGGAGCCAAAGTGCGCGCAACCCCCTCACCGGCACGGGCGCTCGGCCAGAAGTTGCTGAGCGCATTCGGCGCGGGCCAGGCGTCAACAAGCAAGGATGCGGACTGGACGGAATTCTGAGATCGCTTCGCAGTCCCGCGTCACGGCCAAACAGATGGCAGCGACGCGACCCGGCGCCTGGAGCGTTTCCGTATTCCAAAGGGCAAGCTGCCGCGCCCTTTTCCTGAAAATTCTCTACTCCAAAAACAGGGGCGGTCGATGTTGGCCGCCCCGTTTCATTTACCTCCGCACGGAAAGCGCCGTCACCAGAGCGACGGCCCCGAAACCGGCGGCAACTGTGCAGACTGCAACCCAGCCACCGAGATCCCAAACCGTCCCGGCCAGCGCCGATCCCAGCGCTCCGCCGAGAAAGAATATGCCGACAAAGAGACCGTTGATGCGCCCGCGTGCTTCCGGATGCAGGAGATTTACGGCCCGTCTTCCCAGGGTTTGATCGCCGGTTACGCCAACGTCGAGCATCACGGCGCTGAGGCCGAGCAGGATCAGCAAGGCCAGCGGATGGCCGGATCTTATTTCGCCAACCCAGGCTGCGAGAGCCATGGCGGCAAGCAGGATCAGATGCGACGCCATGGTCGCCATCCGCGTCCATCCTCTGTCGCCCATACGGCCGAAGGGAGAGGTGGCCGCGGCGCCGCCAGCCCCGACAAGCGCAAACAGAGCGATACCGGATTGAGTGAGCGAAAAGGGAGGCTGCGCCAGGCGTAGAGCGACGGTCGTCCAGAACAGGCTGAAGCTCGCCATCAGCAAGGCGGCGGTGAAAGATCGCAGCCGCAGCACCGGCTCATCGCGAAGCAACTGGAAAAGCGAACCGATGAGAGCACCATAGCTAACGGTCGCCAGGGGGCGGCGCTGCGGAAGCCGCAAGGCCAATACGGCGGTAAGAAGCGCAAGTGCTGCTGCACTGACAGCATAGAAGCTCCTCCACCCCCAGTAGTCGGCAATCAGGCTCGCCAACGGGCGAGACACCAATATGCCGACCATCACGCCGCTCATGACGTTACCGATCACTCTGCCGCGATGCTCCGGCGGCGTCATGGCCGCAGCGATCGGCACCAGGATCTGAATGGCGGAACAGGCTGCTCCCAAGAAGAACAGGAAAATGAGCAGGCTCCATCCCGTTGGCGCAAAGGCAGCGGCTATAGCCATCACCAAGGCCGATAGGAGCATGCGCAGCACCAGCTGCCGATTTTCCATCAAGTCCGCCAGAGGCACGAGGAAGAACAGCCCGGCGGCGTAACCAAGCAGCGATGCCATCGCGACAAGGCCCGCGCCGCTCTCGGAAAAGCCGAGCGACGGGCCTATGATGCCGACGAGCGTCTGCGGTGCAAAGAGATTGAGAATGATGATGCCGGTGGCCGTGGCAAACAGCAATGTCGAAGGGACGCCGGCTTCGGACAGATCGTCCGCCGGCTCGGTCGCTATACGTTCGGGGGCCTGTGACATGGACTCTCCAATAATTTCTGATAATAAAGATGACCATGTTTATCGCCTTGTCGCATAATGCGGCAATTGAATTGAACTAATAATGATTATGCGAGACTTTCATGAACATCCATGATCTCGAGGCTTTCGTCGCCGTGGTCGAGACAGGCTCGATCGTCGCCGCTTCCGCGCGCATCAATCTCACGCAGCCGGGCATCACGCGACGCATCCAGAACCTCGAGGATAGTCTCGGCATCGCGCTGCTCGACCGGCAATCCAAGCCGCTCAAGCCGACAGCCGCCGGGCGGGAGGCCTATGAGCATGGACGCCGCGTCCTGCGCTCGCTCGATGACCTGAAAGCAGGCGTGTCGCCGGGAGGCGCGATCGGCGGGGAGTTTCGCCTTGGTATTATGCCCTATCTCTCCGAGGCCGCTCTATCGGCTCCGCTCGATGCGCTACGCAGCCAGTTTCCACAATTGACGCTGCGGATCGCATCCGGATGGTCGCCACAGCTGATCGAACAGGTTGCCCATAGCCAGCTGGACGCGGCGACCGTCTGCTTGGCCGAGGGCGTGGAACCGCCGGAGAATGTTGTCGGCGAGGTGCTCGGCGTTCACAGCGTCATTCTTGTCGCCGCACCGTCGCTCGGTGTTCCGAAGACACCCAAGCTTGAAGAGCTTTCGCGTTTTCCCTGGATCATGAACCAGAGCGGCTGTGGCTTCCGCGCCTTCATTCAGCATCGCTTCGAAGCGGAACGGCTTCCCTTCGATGTCGGCGTCGAGGCCATGAGTGCCGATCTGCGTATGTCGCTCGTTGCACGCGGCCTCGGCATCGGAGTGCTGACGCCGGCGGCACTAGCAGACAGCCGCTGGCGCAATGACGTCGAGATTGTCGAGGCCCCGGATTTTCGTCCGAAGGTGGTCAACTGGCTGCTGCACCGGCCGCCGGCGGGCCGGCTCGCCCGCCCGATCGCAATTTTCGGCGAAGCGCTGACGGAAACATTGAAATCGAAGAGACCGTTTCTGACCTGAACCGTGTCTAGTGCCCATCGCGATCCTTCGAGCGAGCATCCAGCGCTTTAGGCCTGAATTTCTCATGCAAAGCGACCGTGGGGCGGTCTAACCAATTGCAGAGAGACGGGTGCCCGACCTGAGAGATAGGTGACGAATTGTACCGGAGACATGGGTAACACTTTTCGCTTTTGGCGGGAGGTGTTGATGCCGTGGAGAGAGACTTCAGTGATGGAGGAACGTCTACGATTTGTCGCCCGCCTGCTGGAGGGCGAAGGGATGAGCGATGTGTGCCGGGAGTTCGGCATCTCGCGCAAGACCGGCTACAAAATCTTCAATCGCTACAAGGACGACGGCCTGGAGGCGCTGACGGATCGGTCTCGACGGCCGGTGCGTTACGCCAATCAGTTGCCCGAGCCGGTGGAGGCAATGATCGTGCGGCTCAGACAAGAGAAGCCGCATTGGGGTGCCAGGAAGATCAGAGAACTGCTGGTCAGGAGGCTTGCCGGCGATGTGCGCGTGCCGTCGAAGAGCACGGTGCATGCCGTTCTTGACCGGCACGGGCTGGTCGCCCATGCCCGTAAGCGGCAACGCCATCGGGCCGAGGGAACGCAATTGTCTCAGGCATTGCTGCCGAACGATCTGTGGTGCGCCGACTTCAAGGGCGAGTTCAAACTCGGCGATGGCCGATACTGTTACCCGCTGACGGTCACCGACCAGGCGTCACGCTACCTGCTTGCCTGTGAAGCCTTCGAATCGACAAAGGAGGTGGGGGTGTTCGAGGCGTTCCGCCGATTGTTTGCCGAACATGGCCTGCCAAGCGCGATCCGCAGTGACAACGGCCTGCCATTCGCCAGCCCCAACGGCCTCTATAATCTGTCGAAGCTGTCGGTCTGGTGGCTGCGGCTCGGCATCGCGCTCGAGCGCATCAGGCCGGGCCATCCGCAAGAGAATGGCCGGCATGAGCGCATGCACCTGACGCTGAAGAAAGAGGCGACCAGGCCACCTGGCAGAAATATCCTGCAGCAACAGGCCCGCTTCGACGCGTTCGTCAGCGAATTCAATACCGAGCGGCCGCATGAAGCCCTGGCGATGAAGGTGCCGGTCGATCTCTACGCGCCATCGGCGCGCCGATATAATGGGCTGCCGGAGATCGATTATCCGTTCCACGACCGTGACGCACTGGTGACCCATTGCGGCCGCATCTGCATCTACCGCAAGAAGATCAATATCTCGACMGTGCTGGCMGGACAGAAACTGGGAATCAAGGAGGTCGACGACGGTATTTGGCTCGTCAGCTTCATGCWCTATGATCTCGGATATATCGACCTGGAGCAGAGGACCTTGCAAACCATCGACAACCCGTTCGGCACGAGGTTGTCACCCATGTCTTAGGGACAAACTGTTACCTATGTCTCCGGGGCGGACAGGGGAGAGACTGGAGCGGGTGAAGGGAATCGAACCCTCGTATTCAGCTTGGGAAGCTGCTGCTCTACCATTGAGCTACACCCGCCTGACACCGTGAGATGTCCAACAGTTGGCGGCCTCTGTCAAGGCCGCCGCTATGCGATCAAAGCCGGAAGTGCTTCGAGAGCTTCAGGCCCTGCGCCTGATAGTTCGAGCCGAGGCCGGAGCCGTAGAGGCTGCTCGGCTGTTCCAGCATGTGTTCATAGATGAGGCGACCGACGATCTGCCCATCTTCGAGAATGAAGGGCACTTCATGGCTGCGCACCTCGAGCACGGCGCGGCTGCCGCGACCGCCGGCCGGCGCATGGCCGAAGCCCGGGTCGAAGAAGCCGGCATAGTGGACGCGGAATTCGCCGACCAGCGGATCGAACGGCGTCATTTCGGCGGCATAATGCGGCGGCACATGCACCGCTTCGCGCGAAACAAGGATGTAAAATTCGTCGGGGTCAAGGATGATTTCGGTGCGGCCGCGGCTATAAAGCGGCTCCCAGAAATCGAAGATGTCGTGTTGGGCTTTTTTGTCGACATCGACGACAGCGGTGTGATGCTTGCCGCGATAGCCGATCAGTCCTTCCTTGTCGCCGGCGAGATCGATCGACAGCGCGATGCCGCCGCCGGTGATGTTAGGCTTCTTGCTGGCGACCAGCGTCT
Organism: Rhizobium sp. BR 314; assembly: GCF_047445805.1. Classification (NCBI taxonomy): domain Bacteria; kingdom Pseudomonadati; phylum Pseudomonadota; class Alphaproteobacteria; order Hyphomicrobiales; family Rhizobiaceae; genus Rhizobium; species Rhizobium sp. BR 314. The sequence continues at coordinate 35,901 of NZ_JARWLA010000019.1, forward strand.
CGGTTTCGTGCAGCGCCAAGAGTTCCGGCTCGGTCAGCAAGGCCTGGCCGACTCGGAAGCGGATTTGTGACAGGCGCGAGCCACGACGCACGACGATGGGAAAGGTGCGCGGGCTGATTTCAAGATAGAGCGGGCCGGAATAGCCGGCTGGGATCTTGTCGAACTCCTGCGCCCGGTCGGTGATGACGCGGGTGAAGATGTCGAGGCGACCTGTCGAACTCTTCGGGTTGGCCGAGGCCGACATGTCTTCCGGCAGGTCCAGCCGCTCCATCAGCGGTACGATATAGACGCAGCCGGTTTCCAGCACCGCGCCTTCCGAGAGGTCGATGACATGCAGCTTCAGCCGATCGAGCTTGTCGGCAACGAGATGCGAAGGCCCTGGCATGAAGCTGGCGCGGACGCGGAAGGCGTGCGAACTGAGCCGCAGGTCAAGACTTGCAGGCTGGATCTGATCGACGTCCAGTTCTCTCTCGCTCGTTAGCCGCCCTGTTTCAAAGAGCGCTGCTATGGCGCGGTCCGCCAGAATTCCAGTATTGCGAGCCATCATGCCCTTTCTTCAGCCCACGATCCCTCCGGTCGAAAGCGACCCGCAGGCTTGTGCGCCGATTGAAAATGTTGCTGCGACCCTTGACCCATCCTAACGGACACAGAGGCAGTAATTTGTCGCCGACAAAACCAAACTCAGGGAATTGACGCAAGCCGTCAACGGCAGTATTGCAACTTATCCCGTGGTGATTTGGCCGGTCGGCTTGCAGCCACGTTAAACAAATGGCTAAAAAGACCGGGGTTGAACCGGTCTGCTTTTGCGACCGGTTTTTTTGTTTGAAAGTGGTGATGGCATGAGCAAGACTTGGCGCCCCGCAACCCAGCTCGTACACAACGGAACGCTTCGTTCGCAATTCGGCGAGACCTCCGAAGCGATCTATCTGACCCAGGGCTTCGTCTACGATACCTCTGAAGCGGCGGAAGCCCGCTTCAAGGGCGAGACCGAAGGTTTCATCTACGCCCGTTACGGCAGCCCGACCAATGACATGTTTGAAAAGCGCATGTGTGCGCTGGAAGGCGCTGAAGACGCACGCGCCACCGCTTCGGGCATGGCCGCCGTTTCCGCCGCCATCCTCTGCCAGCTGCAGGCTGGCGACCACATCGTCGCCGCCCGCGCGCTCTTCGGCTCCTGCCGCTGGGTCGTAGAGACACTGGCTCCGAAATACGGCATCGAGTGCACCCTCGTCGACGGACGCTTTACCGAGAACTGGGAAAAGGCCATCCGCCCGAACACCAAGCTGTTCTTCCTGGAAAGCCCGACCAATCCGACACTCGAAGTGGTCGATATCGCAGCCGTCGCCAAGCTCGCCAACCAGATCGGCGCCAAGGTCGTCGTCGACAACGTCTTCGCGACGCCGCTCTTCCAGAAGCCGCTGGAGCTCGGCGCCCATATCGTCGTCTATTCCGCCACCAAGCATATTGACGGTCAGGGCCGTTCGCTCGGCGGCATTATCCTCTCCGACAAGCAGTGGATCGACGAGAAGCTGCAGGACTATTTCCGCCATACCGGACCGGCCATGTCCCCCTTCACCGCATGGACGCTGCTGAAGGGCATCGAGACCTTGCCGCTACGCGTTGCCCAGCAGACGAAGAACGCCGCCAAGGTGGCCGATTTCCTCGCCGAGCAGACCAACAAGGTCGCCCGCGTGATCTATCCGGGCCGCAAGGACCACCCGCAAGCCGATATCATCGCCAAGCAGATGAGCGGCGGCTCGACCCTGATCGCCTTCGAACTCAAGGGCGGCAAGGAAGCGGCCTTCAAGCTGCAGAACGCCCTGGAGATCGTCAAGATTTCCAACAATCTCGGCGACAGCAAGAGCCTGATCACCCATCCTGCTACCACGACGCACAAGAACCTCACCGACGAGGCACGTGCAGAGCTCGGCATTTCGCCGGGCACCGTGCGCTTCTCCGCGGGCATCGAGGACAGCGACGATCTGGTCGAAGATTTTGCCCGTGCGCTGGAGCAGGTCTCCGCCTGATATCAATCGAGCCGCCCGGGTGCTTTTCCGGGCGGCTCGATCTACCCCTCCGGGGCAATGCTTCAGGGACTACCTGCCTTTCAGCTCGCCGCCCTGATTTGAACCTGACCGTCGTGCAGGAAGAACATCTTGTCGAACAGCTTCAGATCCAGAGGGTTCGGCAGCCGAACGTCCTCCAGATCAGGGACGGGCTTCAGCGCAGTATCGTATGAGCGGTCGATCTGCGAAATGAAGACGATGATTGCACCCCTTTCACGCGCAAACACCTTCAATGTCTGAACCTGGGCCATCAGCTCCGGCTTTTCGCGCTTCTGATCCAGCAGCTGCAGATAATCGACCACAGCTAGGGTGCCACTGGGCGCCATCGCCAGCTTTGCGATGATGTAATCGGCGCTGATGGCGTCGGAATTGTCGAACGCGAACAATGGCGCAAATTCCGCGTGGTCGGCATCGATCATCCGGAAACGATCCAGGACGACCGTCTCTGTATCCTCGAGCGTGAAAAACACGCCGCGGTTGCCAAGCTTCATGGCCTCCACGGCAAGTCTCAGGCTCATGAGGGTCTTGCCGTGACCGGGCCGTGCGCCGACCAGCACCAGATCCCCCGGCTTCAGACGCGAATACAGCTCGCTGACCGACACGTCGGTGTTGGTTCTGGCCGAGAGCAAGCTCCAGCCTTCAAACCCTTCGCTGGCCGCGATGCGATCCAGCGCGGCATGCAACGGGATATTCTGCTGACGGGACAGCAGCCTTGCCTTGCGTTTCAAATGGTAAACAGGGGCGGAAAGCCTCATCTAAACCTCCTATTGCGAGCAATCATCGCAACCCCTCCTTATGCCAGCGCTCAAACAGTCGGTTTGGAGATCGAAAACCCCGCATGAAAAATGCTTTCCCGAGTGGAGGGGGGAGGCGCGGGCCGTGCCAGAATCAGATGATAGCCGAAAACCGGTTGCCGGAAAATCTCAAGCAAACGCCTGGCGAAGAAACATTCCATGAAGTCGGGCATTACGCGTATCAAGATTTTGACGACGTACCGACAGCGCAGAGCAGGAAAACCGAAGTGTGCCATCAGCCGCTGCAAGCGTATATATCTGTCACGGCGCCGGCCAGCGCGAATTGCGGTAGACAAGCCCAAATGACAAGCGGCGCGAGATACTTTTAGTACGCCTTACTAACTTGTTTTATCAGTCATAATAGCTGAAATTAGGAACGGCTGACCTCGAGGCGCCAGATTTCATCACGCCGTTCCTTGACGGATTGGATCGGTTATAGGATACCGCTAGATATCCCGCACTTTGCGGGAGTGACAGAAAGCGGATAATATGCCGCAGACTTGGAAATGCTGAAGCGGCGATGAGGCTTGAATAAGCGCTCGACGGTTCAGGGCAGTGGCAAGGTAACAGGCATGTATCGCGCCTTAACACGCGACATAGAAGTGGTCGTGGAACCGTTTTATCTGGAGGAGCAATCCGATCCGGATGACGATCGCTATGTCTGGGGATACCGTATCGTCATCTCCAACCACTCGAAAATGGCGGTCAAGCTGGTGACGCGCTACTGGCACATCACCGACATGAACGGCATCGTCGACGAGGTGACAGGCCCCGGCGTCGTCGGCGAACAGCCGCATCTGAAGCCCGGCGACACCTATGAATATTCCTCGGGCTGCCCACTGGATACACCATCAGGCATGATGTTCGGCCATTATCAGATGGAGACGGATGACGGGGAGCAATTCCATGTCAAGATCCCCGCCTTCTCGCTCGACACGCCCAACCTGCTGCGGACGCTGAATTAAAGCGCCGCGCTTCCTTTCGGAAGTGCAACGGTCGCTCTATTTGATTTTTACGCATTCTGCGCGGAGATGCTCTGAAGCGGCCTCAGGCCGCTTCTATCTCGGATACTTCGAACCGATAGGTCGTCGAGCAGAACTCGCAGGTCACCGCGATTTCACCATTCTCTTCGCTGGCCTGGATTTCCTCAGCCGAAAAGCCCTTCAGCACGCCCTTCAGCTTGTCACGCGAGCACGAACAGCGGTCGTAGACGGCCTTCGGTTCGTAGACGCGCACGCCGCGCTCGTGGAAGAGGCGATAGAGCAGACGCTCAGTGCCGACTTGCGGATCCGTGAGCTCATCGGCGTCAATGGTCTCGACCAGACTGCGCGCTTCCGACCAGGCATCGTCCTCGGCATGGTGGCGCACACCGGTATCGCCGTCGCCGCCATGCAGGTCCGGCTGGCGCATGCGTTCGGGCGCTTCCGGCAGGAACTGGGCGATCAAGCCCCCTGCCCGCCAGCGGTGGCGTGGCTTGCCGTTCTCGTCACGATCAAAAAGCTCGGCAGCGCCCAGGCGAACGCGCGTCGGAATCTGTTCCGACTGGCGGAAATAGGTGCCGGCGATCTCCTCGAGCGACGCGCCGTCGAGAGCGACGATACCCTGATAGGGCTGGCTGAACCGGCCCTGGTCGATCGTGAAAGCGAGAACGCCCTTGCCGAGCAGCTGCTCCGGCTCCGTCCGGCCTTCCGCTACAGCCTTTGCCAGCGCTTCCTCGTTGAAGCGGGCATAGGCACGGACATTTTCCGGCGTCGAGAAATCGGCCACCAGCAGATCGACGGGACCGTCGCCCTTGGTCTGCACGGTGAACTTGCCTTCGAACTTCAGCGACGTGCCGAGCAGAACCGTCAGAACGATGGCCTCGGCCAGGAGGCGGGCCACCGGGGTCGGATAATCGTGCCGGGCAAGGATCGCATCCAGCAGCGGACCAAGCTGCACGGCACGGCCGCGCACATCGAGGCCCTCCACCTGAAAGGGTACGACGTGATCGTCACCGGCGAAATCGAATTGGCCCAGCGAGGCTGCATTTTCGGCCATTGCTTTACTCCTACTGCGCCCGCGCTCTCAAGCGCGGCTTTATATCCTCAGATCGCGCCCAGGCACCAAGCAAGAATCGACTTTTGCGCATGAAGGCGGTTTTCCGCCTCATCGAAAACAACGGATTGCGGACCATCGATCACTTCGTCCGTCACCTCCTCCCCGCGATGGGCGGGCAGGCAATGCATGAACAACGCGTCTTTGTCGGCCTGTGCCATCAAAGCCTTGTTGACTTGATAGGGCTGGAAGACGTTGTGACCGCGGGCCCGGTGTTCCTGATTCATGGAAACCCAGGTATCGGTTACCACACAATCGGCGCCGGCGACCGCACGGTCGGCATCATGCGAGAGCAGGATTTCGGCGCCCTCGTTGCGGGCCCAGTTCAGATAGTGATCCTTTGGCTCGGAACCAAGGGGTACCGCCATGTTCATGCGATAGCCGAAGCGTGCGGCGCCTTCGATCAATGAATGCAGCACGTTATTGCCGTCGCCGGTCCAGGCGACAGTCTTGCCCTTGATCGGGCCGCGATGCTCCTCGAAGGTCATGATGTCGGCCATGATCTGGCAGGGATGCGTGTCGTCCGTCAGCGCATTGATAACCGGAACGGTCGCATGTTCCGCCAGTTCGAGCATGCGCGCATGATCCGTGGTGCGGATCATGATCGCGTCGACGTAGCGCGACAGGACCTTGGCGGTATCGCCGATCGTCTCGGCGCGGCCAAGCTGCATTTCGGTGCCGGAGAGGAACAGCGTCTCGCCGCCGAGCTGGCGCATGCCGACATCGAAGGAAACGCGGGTACGGGTGGACGGCTTCTCGAAAATCATCGCCAGCATCTTGCCCGCAAGCGGCTTGTCGGCCGCGCCCGCCTTCAGCTGCTTCTTTCGCACGATCGCATCATCGATGATGTGACGCAGATCGGCAGCCGGAACGGCTGAGAGATCGAGAAAGTGTTTCGGAGAAGCCATGTCCTTACCTGTGCTCCAGAAAAAACAATAATGCCCGCGTGGGACACGCATAAGCCCCCTTAAATCGGCACCGATTTATAGAAAGCTTATGCGATTCCTAAATGTTACTGCGTCCTTTGCGCGTCGTCTCGACGCGCGGCGCAGTAATCGCCCCGACTGCAGGCGTTAAACTTAAGCCGATTTCTTGGTGCGGGCAGCGCGCGCACGTTCGGCCGCACGCTCGATGCGGGCAAGGCCTTCGCGTGCTTCCTCGGCGGTGACGACGAGCGGCGGCAGCAGGCGGATGACGTTGTCGCCGGCGGGCACACCCAGCAGATGCTCGGCTCGGATAGCCTGCAGCAGATCCGCCTGCGGAATGGCCGCCTTGATGCCGAGCATCAAGCCTTCGCCGCGTACATCCTCGATGATATCAGGGAAGCGGTCTTTCAGCGAGGCAAGACCCTGGCGGAAGACCAGCGCGACATCGCAAACATGCTGCAGGAAGCCATCAGCAAGCACGATGTCGAGCACCGCATTGCCAACGGCCATGGCAAGCGGATTGCCGCCATAGGTCGAGCCGTGCGTGCCGGCCTTCATGCCGGAGGCGGCTTCAGCCGTCGCAAGGCACGCACCGAGCGGGAAACCGCCGCCAATCCCCTTGGCCACAGCCATGATGTCAGGCTTAATGCCGGCCCATTCGTAAGCGAAGAGCTTGCCCGTGCGGCCAACGCCGCACTGGACTTCATCCAGGATCAACAGCAAGCCATGCTCATCGCAGATCTGGCGCAGGCCGCGCATGAACTCATTGGTGGCTGGGCGAATACCACCCTCGCCCTGCACCGGCTCGATCAGGATCGCCGCCGTCGCATCGGTAACTGCTGCGCGGACGGCGTCGAGATCACCGAACGGCACCTGATCGAAGCCCGGAGCCTTTGGGCCGAAACCTTCGATGTACTTTTCCTGACCACCGGCTGCGATCGTCGCGATGGTGCGGCCGTGGAAGGCGCCCTCGAAAGTGATCACATGAAACTTCTCGGGATGCCCCTTGGCGAAGTGATAGCGCCGCGCCGTCTTGATGGCGCATTCCAGCGCCTCCGCGCCGGAATTCGTGAAGAACACCTTGTCGGCGAAGGTGACATCCGTCAGCCGCTTCGACAGCTTTTCCTGACCGGGCACTTCATAGAGGTTCGACAGGTGCCACACCTTGTCTACCTGCGCCTTCAGTTCGGCCACAAGATGGGGATGGGCATGGCCAAGCGAATTGACCGCCACACCAGCTGCGAAATCGAGGTAGCGTTCGCCACTTTCCGTCACCAGCCAGACGCCCTCGCCTCGCTCGAACCGCAGCGGAGCACGCAGGTATGTATCATAAAGCGGCGCGGTCTCGGCCATGGCCATATCTCCTCGATCACAACTTTAAGGACCAATCGCTTCCGCTTGATGAAACGGGTCCGAAAAAATCAAAAATGCCGCCTTGCGGCGGCCTGGGCACTATTGATGTTTTGCACCGCGATGTCAACAAAACTGGCGATTTAGCAAGTGCGAGAAAGCGCTTGCGCGCAAATGGATCGCGTTCGGCACGGCATATTGCAGAAATGCCACGCCGGGGCAGCAAGTTGGGGAAAACCCCGAAATCGATTCCTCAAGATTCTCGCGACTCTTGTCACGGAGTCAGCCTCACACTAGGTTAAAAAGCAATTGCTAGACTGCATGCGGCGGAACTAGTCACCACAATTTTAAAGCGTTTCGTGCCTCGATCCCATGCGAGGCAATGGTGAAGGATTCTGCCACCGGAAACGCGACAGCGGAGACAGGGCATGAATTGGACAGACGAACGCGTCGAGAAGCTGAAAAAGCTATGGTCCGAAGGGTTGAGCGCCAGCCAGATCGCGGCGCAACTGGGTGGCGTGAGCCGTAATGCCGTCATCGGCAAGGTGCATCGCCTGAACCTTCCCGGCCGAGCGAAGGCGGGTGGCACGGCGACGGCTGCTCGCACGCCGAAGCGCACTGCCTCGGCGCCAAGGGCTCCGGCTTACACCTCGCGCGTCGCGACCCGTACGGTTGCCCGCCAGCAGGGTGCAACCATGCTGAAGGAAGAGATCGAGGTCGATGCGGTCAACGAGATCACCTACCGTCCCGCGGCCAATGTCGTCGTTCCGATTTCGCGCCGCCTCGGCCTGACGGAACTGACGGAACGCACCTGCAAGTGGCCCGTCGGTGATCCGTTGAAGGACGATTTCCACTTCTGCGGCAATGACAGCCCGGATTCCTCGCCGTACTGCACCTATCATCAGCGCATGGCCTACCAGCCGGTGCATGATCGCCGTCGCAACAACGGCTAAGCAGCGAATTCAAGAATTCAGACAACGAAACGGGCCCCTCGAGGCCCGTTTTCTGTTTCCGCCGCAATGTTGATGCCTGAGCGGTTGACCGCTCAGGCCTCCATGGAATAGCCCGCGCCGCGAACGGTGCGGATGACATCCTGCATATTGGAGAAGTTTAGCGCCTTGCGCAGGCGGCCGACATGAACGTCGACGGTGCGTTCGTCGACATAGATATCGTGCCCCCAGACGCCGTCCAGCAGCTGCGAGCGGGAGAAGACGCGGCCCGGCGAGGACATCAGGAATTCCAGCAGACGGAATTCCGTCGGACCCAGCCGCACTTCGCGGCTCTTGCGATGAACGCGATGGGTTTCGCGGTCCAGCTCGATATCGCCGCAACGCAGCACCGTAGAGAGAACCTCCGGACGGGCACGCCGTAGCATCGCCTTGACGCGCGCCATCAGCTCCGGCGTCGAGAACGGCTTGACGACGTAATCGTCCGCGCCGGTGGAAAGGCCGCGCACGCGCTCGCTTTCCTCGCCGCGGGCCGTCAACATGATAATCGGCAGGCGCTCCGTCTCCGGCCGCATACGCAGCCGGCGGCAAAGCTCGATGCCGGACACGCCGGGGAGCATCCAGTCGAGGATCAGAAGATCGGGGATGCGCTCCTGGAGACGCAACTCGGCTTCATCGCCTCTGAGGATCGTGTCGACCTCGAAGCCTTCGGCCTCAAGATTATAGCGCAGCAGAACGCTCAGCGCTTCCTCGTCTTCTACAACAGCAACTCTCGGAACCATGCGCCTTTGGTCTCCTTTCTTCTCTTCCAGATTATTCCGTCACCGCGCCAACGGTGTTTGCAGTGTCGTCCTTCGGACGTTCGCCTTCCGGCTGTGCGCCTGTCGCCATGTAATAGATCGTCTCGGCGATATTGGTGGCATGGTCGCCGATGCGCTCGATGTTCTTGGCGCAGAAGAGAAGATGCGTGCAGGTGGTGATGTTGCGCGGATCTTCCATCATGTAGGTCAGCATCTCGCGAAAGAGCGAGGTGTACATCGCGTCGATTTCCTCGTCGCGTTCGCGGATCGAAACAGCCTTGTCTGGCGACCGCGTGGCGTAGACGTCAAGGACTTCCTTGAGCTGGCCGAGCGCCAGTTCGGAAAGATGTTCGATGCCGCGGGCAAGCTTCCGCGGAACTCCGGTGCCCTGCACGGCGATGACGCGCTTTGCCGTGTTCTTGCCAAGGTCGCCGACACGCTCCAGATCGGAGGCGATGCGGATGGAACCCATGATCTCGCGCAGGTCAGCCGCCATCGGCTGACGACGTGCGATGGTGACGATCGCCTTGTCGCCGACTTCGCGTTCGGCATGGTCGAGAACGACGTCGTCGGAGATGACCTTCTGTGCGAGAGCGGCATCGCTATGAACCAATGCGCGAACGCTGTCGCTGACCATCTGTTCGGCCAGACCGCCCATTTCGGCAATACGGCGCGTCAGGAACTTCAGGTCTTCGTCATAGGCAGAGAGAATGTGAGTGGAGACCATTTTTCTTTCCTTAAGGTGAACTGTGTGAAGGGAGCCGCGCACCTGACATCATCAACCAAAACGGCCCATGATGTAATCCTGCGTGCGGAAATCGTCGGGATTGGTGAACATCTTATCGGTGTCGTTCTCCTCGACCAGATGGCCGAGATGGAACATTGCGGTGCGCTGTGAAACGCGGGCAGCCTGCTGCATGGAATGCGTCACGATAACGATCGTAAAATTCTCCCGCAGCTCGTGAATGAGATCCTCGACTTTTGCCGTCGCAATCGGATCGAGCGCCGAACAGGGCTCGTCCATCAGGATCACCTCCGGGCTGACTGCAACGGCGCGCGCGATGCACAGGCGCTGCTGCTGTCCGCCAGAAAGGCTGGTGCCGGCATCGTGGAGCCGGTCCTTCACTTCGCCCCAGAGACCAGCCTTCTGCAGGCTGGTTTCGACGATGTGCTCGAGATCGGCCTTCGAACGATGCAGGCCGTGTATGCGCGGACCATAGGCGACGTTCTCGTAGATCGATTTCGGAAACGGATTGGGCTTCTGGAAGACCATGCCGACGCGCGCGCGCAGCTCCACCACATCGATACTGTTGTCGTAGACATCCTGATCGTCGAGCGTGATCTTGCCGGTGATACGGCAGGTCTCGATCGTATCGTTCATGCGGTTGAGGCAACGCAGGAAGGTGGACTTGCCGCAGCCAGACGGGCCGATCAACGCCGTGACCGTATTGGCGCGGATATTCAGATTGACGTCGAAGAGCGCGCGCTTTTCGCCGTAGTAGACCGAAACGTCCTGGCCGATCATCTTGTAGGGGATCGTCATCATCTTCTTGGCCAATGCTCGTTCGCTTCCGGCTTCCGTCATCATGTTCATTTCGTGCTCCTCCCCTACCAGCGCCGCTCGAAGCGACGGCGCAGCAGGATTGCCCCGATATTCATCGCAACGAGGAAGAAGAGCAGGACGATGATGGCCCCGGAGGTTCTCTCAACGAAGGCACGCTCCGCTTCGCTCGCCCACATGTAGATCTGCACCGGCAGCGCCGTCGAAGGATCGAGCGGCGAAGCGGGATAATTGGCGACGAAGGCGACCATGCCGATCAGAAGCAGCGGCGCCGTCTCCCCGAGCGCATGGGCAAGCCCAAGGATCGTGCCAGTCAAAATACCGGGCATGGCGAGCGGCAGGACATGGTGGAAGACCATCTGCATGCGCGACGCGCCGAGGCCAAGTGCGGCACTGCGGATCGATGGCGGTACCGCGCGCAGCGCCGAGCGCGTGGCGATGATGATCATCGGCAGCGTCATCAGGCTCAACACGAGACCGCCGACCAGCGAGGCCGAGCGCGGCAGTCCCATCATGTTGATGAAGACCGAGAGGCCGAGCAGGCCGTATACGATCGATGGCACGGCTGCGAGGTTGTTGATGTTGACCTCTATCAGATCCGTAAGCCGATTTTTCGGTGCAAATTCCTCGAGATAGATCGAAGCGGCGACGCCGACGGGCAAGGCGAGCACAAGCACGGTCAACATCAGATAGAGCGAGCCGATCAGGGCAACACCGAGGCCTGCAGCTTCCGGCCGGCTCGAATTGCCTGAAAGGAACAGGCCGCTGTTGAAGGCCTTGTAGAGTGCGCCGCTATCGCGGAGCTGCTTCATCCATGCGACCTGCCGATCCGACACCTTGCGGTCCTTCTCGTCGGCCGTCAAATCGATCTGCCCCTTGTTGGCGGAGTCGATATTCGCGCTGGCAAGAAGCACCACGTTTGCGGTCGTGCCGATGATAGCGGGGTTGGCAACGACCTTGTCGCGCAGTGCGATCCGGGCGCTGTCCGACACCATGGCCGTCGCCTCGCGAACGAGCGCGCGATTGGCGGGATCAATACCAAGCATCTTCACCACTGCGTCACGCACAAGTACGGGATAATTGGCCGATATCAGCACCTTGGGATCGCTGGAACGCTTGCCCGTTGGATCGATGACTTTCTCGGAGAACTCGATCGGCAAGACGAGTGATGTCTGGACGAAAGCCGTATAGCCGTTGCGGACCACGGTCGACACCAGGATAGCGAGGAAGACGACGCCGAAAATGACGGCGGCAATTCCATAGGCGCGAAAGCGGCGCTCGGCGGCATAGCGCCTGGCGATGCCGATATCGCGACGCACCGGGGCGTCGGGTGCAAGCCCGCGCGGATTTTTCTGTGACGAGGAGGACACGATATCGCTCATTCGTACTGCTCCCGGTATCGGCGGACGATATAGAGCGCATAGACGTTCAGGCAGAGCGTCACGCAGAACAGAGTGATGCCGAGCGCGAAGGCGACGAGCGTCTGCGGCGAGGTGAACTCCAGATCGCCGGTCAGCTGGTTGACGATCTTTACCGTCACCGTCGTCATCGGCTCGAAGGGATCGAACTGCATGCGCGCCGCCACGCCGGCCGCCAGCACGACGATCATCGTTTCTCCGACCGCGCGCGAAGCCGTCATCAGGAGTGCACCGACGATACCGGGAAGCGCTGCCGGCAGCAGAACGCGCTTGACGGTTTCGGAGCGCGTTGCGCCAAGCCCGAGTGAACCGTCACGCAGCGAGCGCGGGACCGCCATGATGATGTCGTCCGATAGCGACGAGACGTAGGGGATCAACATCACGCCCATGACGAAGCCAGCTGTCAGCACGCTCTGCGCCTCGATGAAGCTTGTGAAGCTTCCGGTCATCAGGCCGTTGATCTCTGCCGAAATATCCCTGAGGAAAGGTCCGACCGTGACGAGGGCGAAGAAGCCGTAAACGATCGTCGGAATGCCGGCCAGCACCTCGAGCATCGGCTTGGCGATGGAGCGCACGCGTGCCGAGGCGTATTCGGCCATGTAGATCGCCGCGAACAAGCCGATCGGCACGGCAAAGAGCATGGCGACCAGACCGATATAGATCGTGCCCGCCAGCAACGGGATCAAGCCGAAGGTTCCCGATGTCTGCGTGCCTGCGCCCGTGAAGCGCGGATCCCAAACGGTGCCGAAGAAGAATTCACCTGCAGGCACCATGCTGAAGAAGCGCGCAGCTTCCGACAACATCGAGACGACAATCCCGACCGTCGTCAGCACGGCGATGGAAGACGCGATGATGAGCGCCCCGAGAATGACCTGCTCGACACGATTGCGCGCGCGAAAGCGTGGCGCGATGACGCGCAGGCCATAGGCCGCACACAAGAGCGACAGCAGGATCGCCGCCACGCTCATGACGATCCGGCTGATTTCGCGCATGCCATTATATTTGTTTGCCGCATCGACCATGTAGCCGGTCGGGCGGACCGCCAGGGGCACGCCCCTCTGCGCCAGCAACAATTGCAGATCCGCCGTGCCGCCCGCGACGTCGGCAAGCTCCTGGCCATCGAGAAGGCGCACGCCATGGGCGATGCTGCGCACCATGCCGTAGCTGAGATTGAGTTCCGCGCGCGGAAGAGCTTGCACCTCTTCCGGGAAGGATTTGATCACGAAGCGGTCGATCACTTCCGAGCTGGCGATCGACCAGACGCAGACGAGCGCCAAAGCGGGCAGCACAGCCCATATGGCGGCATAGGCACCGTGATAGCCGAGCCTGGAATGCATAGAAGAGGGCCTGCCGCCCGACAATGCAGCAGCCCTCACCCGCCCCAGCACGAAGGCAAAGGCGCCGATGACCGACACGCATAACAGCAGCAATGACACACTCATTCCAATTCCCCGGCCAGCGTCGGCGCGATGGAATTTCGCGCCGACGTGCAGTCCTTACGCACTTACATGATCTTTCCGTCCGCAAAATCTTTGCGGATCTGGTCGCGCTCAGCATCCGGCGCGGGCACGAGGCCGTATTCGGCCAGCGGGCTATCCGGCCCGATCATCTGATCGCTGGTGAAGAAATCGACATATTCCTTGAGGCCCGGGATAACACCCAGATGTGCCTTCTTGACGTAGAAGAACAAGGGACGCGAGACCGGATAGGTGCCGTCGGCGATGGTCTCGCCCGAGGGCACGATACCGCTGACGGTGGCGACCTTCAGCTTGTCGGCGTTGTTCTGGTAGAAATACAGGCCGAAAACGCCGATGCCGTGCTTGTTGGCGTTGATGCGCCCCAGCGTCTCAGGATAATCGCCGTCGATATCGACAGCCAGGCCATCCTTGCGCACGGCAATGCACTTCTTCGCCTGCTGATCGGCATCCTTGATCGCGGCCTTGATGACGTCGAGCGCACCCGAGGCCTTGCATCCAGCGGAGAGAACCCGCTCCTCGAAAACCTCGCGCGTGCCGTGCTTTTCGCCCGGAATATAAGCAGCGATCTCGAAATCCGGCAGAGACTTATTGATCTCGGACCATTTCCTGTAGGGGTTGGCAACCAGCTTGCCATCGACGACGACTTCGGCTGCAAGCGCCTTGTAGAGATCAGCGGGCACGAACTTGATGTCCGGATTGCTCTTGTCGAACGCAAAGACGATGCCGTCGTAGCCGATCTTGACCTGCTGGATATCGGCGACACCAGCTGCCTTGCAGGCGCCGATCTCGCTATCCTTGATCGGACGCGATGCATTGGCGATATCGATGGAGTCGGTGCCGACGCCCTTGCAGAATTCCTTGAGGCCGGCGCCAGAGCCGCCGGATTCGACGATCGGCGTCTTGAAGTTGGTATGAGTTTCGCCGAAGTTTTCGGCAACGATCTTGGCATAGGGGAATACGGTAGAGGAACCGGAAATCTGAATCTGGTCGCGGGCCACGGCAGCGCCGGCAAAAGCGGCGGATGCGACCAGCGCGAGAATAGACAATTTCAACGCGTTCATAATGAATCCTCCCTGACGGGCTAAAAGAGCACGACGGTGGGCGGCACACCCACCAGTTTCAGCGCTTCTTTCTTACCGGCCAAAGCACCGCCCTTTTATGTCAGGCGAGTGAAACAATTATGACAGTCTATCCTTTTGAAACTTATAGGCTAATTCTCACCAAAAATCGCCTGTCTCTAGCAACTTCAGAAGCGGACGGTAAAGTCCGTTCCCTTTCCAACTTCCGACTTGACGATCAACCTTGCACGGTGCCGGGTGAGAATATGCTTGACGATGGCGAGCCCGAGACCGGTGCCTTTCTTCGAGCGGCTGTCCTCAACGTTGACGCGATAAAAGCGCTCGGTCAGGCGGGGCACATGCTCGGCCGGTATGCCCGGCCCCTTGTCGGAAATGACCACCGCGACCGCCTGTCCAGGCTCGTTCATCAGCGAAACCTCGACGGACTTGCCTTCCTGGCCATACTTGCAGGCATTCTCGATCAGATTTTCGAAAACTTGCACCAACTCGTCGCGATCACCCAGCACCTCTACCTTGCCGGCCGGGACTTGCAGGTTGATCGTCACGTCGAGATCGCCTGCAAGCGGCAGCAGCGAGTCCCGCACATGGCCGAGCAGCGGCACCAGATCGACCTTCTGATCCGGCGCTATATGCGACTTCAGCTCCAGCCGAGAGAGCGACAGGAGATCGTCGACCAGCCGGCTCATGCGGGTCGCCTGATCGAACATGATGGCGAGAAAACGCTGCTGCGCCTTCGGATCCGACTTGGCTGGGCCCTGAATGGTTTCGATGAAACCTCTCAGCGATGCCAGCGGCGTGCGTAGCTCGTGGCTGGCATTGGCGACGAAGTCGGAGCGCATGCGATCGATATGGCGCAGCTCGGAAATGTCCCTGAACGACAGCAGGAAAAAGGTGCCGGCCTCGGCTTGAGGCAGATCGATCGGCGCGATGCGCACGATGTAGACGCGCTCGGAAGGCAGCCGCTCGGAGTGTTCGATCTGGTTCGGAGTGTTGGTCGCGATTGTCTCGCGGACCATATCGAGCAGGCCGGGAGAGCGCAGCTTCGATGAAATATGCGCTCCGATCGGGAAGGCGCCGAAGGCCTTTTCAACCGCGGCATTCTGCACCAGCACCGATGCCTCGCGATCGATGATCAGGACCGGCGCGTCGAGAGCAGAAAGGCCCGCGAAAGCGGTATGCAGCAGAGCTTCGGGATCGACAGGCGCCGGCGTGGTCGGCGCGGGCACTGCGACCCGCTCCACCAGCGGCGGGCGGATCAACGCGACGATGACCGCAATGGCCCAGATCCAGAACACGACGCCGGTATGGATACCTTCAACAAGCGCAAGCACCGCAATCAGCGTCGCAAGAACCAGGATGGCGCTCTCCTGCCGCAGCCGCACCGCCAACTTCCTGAAAATTGACCATTCGTCTTCCAACTGCGCCCGTCCCTTTACCTGCCACCATGGAATGCTGGATCACGCGTCTTATCCATGATTCATGACAGAAGTATTCGGCTGTATCCACAGAAGGCGGAAACTGACAACAATAAATGTAGCCGGCAAAAGGGCGCGAGGGCAAAGGGGTTGAAACCATTGAATAAAAGCGCCAATTTGCCCGAGGAACTTTTTGCCGCCTTGCCGCGGCAGGATTAGCAAAGCGTAAACGACCGAGGAGCCGGGACATATGGGAGAGGAAGTCAAAAGCCGCGCTGTAGAGCTGGATATCCGTGGGATAAAGCGGATATTCGATGTCGACGACCCCGCGCTGCCGAGCTGGATCGATGACGAAGCGCTGACCTCAGGCAACTATCCCTACAAGAAGAAGCTCAAGGAGGAAGAATATCTCGACGAGCTGGAGGCGCTGCAGATCGAGCTCATCAAGGTGCAGTTCTGGCTGCAGGCGACGGGCAAGCGGGTAATGGCTCTGTTCGAAGGGCGTGACGCCGCCGGCAAGGGAGGTTCGATCGCGGCGACGTCGGCACATATGAACCCTCGCCTGGCGCGTGTCGTGGCACTGACCAAGCCGACGGACCGGGAGGCCGGGCAATGGTATTTCCAGCGCTATGTCGCGCAATTCCCGACATCAGGCGAATTCGTGCTGTTCGACCGTTCCTGGTACAACCGCGCCGGTGTCGAGCCGATCATGGGCTTCTGCACGCCGAAACAATACGAGCAGTTCCTGAAGCAGGCGCCACAGATGGAAAAGCTGATCGTCCAGGACGGCATCTACTTCTTCAAATTCTATCTCGACATCGGCCGGGAAATGCAGCTGAAGCGCTTCCATGACCGATGCCACGATCCCCGCGCCGTCTGGAAGCTCTCCTCGATGGATATCGCCGCCCTTCCCAGATGGAAGGACTATAGCGAAAAGCGGGACCGCATGCTGAAGGATACGCATACGGACTATGCGCCATGGACCGTCATGCGCGCCAACGACAAGCGGCGCGCGCGCCTGAACCTTATCCGTCACATCCTGCTGACGCTCGACTACGACGGCAAGGACGAGAAGGCCATCGGCGAAATCGACAACAAGATCCTAAGCCTGGGCTCGGCCGGCTTCAAATAGGCGCAGGGAATACGCGCGACCCGGACTTATTGCCCGGGCAAGACACGGATAGCGTAGACATTGATGCCGCGCGCCTTGCCATCGACATCGCTGTTGATGATCAGTCGACCGGAAGCCGTCGGCGCTTTCGCACCATCGAAGCGAAGCTGGAACAACGCGTCCGTTTTCTGGCGGCTGGCGGTGAAGCGATGACGACCGCAACGACCGAGCGTGCCGAAATCGCACTCCACCGTGATCTGTGTCGGCGCGTCCGATGTCGACTGCAAGGTCAACGCGATCGTCGAAGGTTTGCCGACCACCTGCTGCAGCACATTGGTCGGTATTTCCACGGAGGCACTGCCATCCGGCCCGCTGCTGAGGGAGGTAATTCGCACCGCCGGCCCCTCATTCTCCGAAACATTCTCGGCCTTCGCCTGCGCTCCGGCCTTCACCTTCGCCGCATCCGTCGGCTTCAGAACTTCGATCCACTCTTCGGAGAAACGGTTTTGGGGGTCGATGACCGCCAGCCCGGGATTGGCGGGGCCGCTGTTGTCGTCCTCGTCGGCTGTGTCATCTTCGCTGTTGTTGCCGCTGAAATCCTGCGAGTCCACATGCGCCGGCGGATTGCGGACGCTGGTATCTCTCTGCGCTGCCGACATGAAGACGCCAGAGGTCTTGATCCACCACGCACCGACACCGAGAAAGGCCAGCAGGATACAAAACACCAGCAAGCGCGAGAAGAACTTGCGCGGCTTGCGGCGAACCGCGGCGCGCTCCGGCTTGAAATTCATCGTCCGTGCCGATGCCGGTGCGGCGGCGGCTGGCCGCACGTCGCTGTCGGCGCCGAGATGATCGGCAGGCCCCGCCCGCATATCGCCGAAATCGGCCTGCGGATCGGCAGGCTCGACCGACGGGGCCGCTGCCGGGCCGGCATTGCGCGAGAAAGGCAGATCGTTGTCTCGAGTTTCGCCGCGCACGCTCATGACCGGTTCGGATCGCTGTGCCGGCTGCCCGGGCGCGGAGCGCGGAGCAGCGGGGGAAACATGTGGGGCACCAAGCTCCGGCGAAGGGGGCGTCGCTTGCGCGGGGCGGAGGCGTTCCTCGGTCTCGATCTCGCGTATGGTCGCCTCCAGCCGCTGGCGCTGGGCCGCGACGACGTTGACGTCGGTAATGTCCTGTTTACGGAGACCGGCCTCCAATGCCTGTCGTGCCGACTGATAGATGCGAGCCCGGATTTCCGGATTGGCGCGATCGGACCGATCCAACGCGCTTCTTATAGCCGTTTCTAATCCGCTCACATCAGGTCCTTTACTCTCACTCGCAACATACGCGCATACTCTGCTGGCAAGGCGGCCATGGTCTTCAGCATTCGTTAACCGGATTCGGTAACGCCACGCTTGTCAATACGCAAGCCTTCGACAAGTGCGGCGAGCACTCGGGCGGGGATAAATGCCAAAGACGACAGTTTTGCGATGGCCGGCTGGCCGATCCGGCGGGCCGTGGCGCCTGGATTGCAGGCCGCGGGCATTCCGTGCCGCGCCACTTCCCACCCTGCAGGACATCTGCTATGCCTTTGACGTTTTCGTAAACGTCAAAAAAGGGATGATGTTCATGGCCCTCCCCTCGATCCTGACCGAATGTCTGCGGCTCCCGGTGGTGGCCTCGCCGCTTTTCATCATTTCCCATCCGGCACTGACGCTGGCTCAATGCAAGGCCGGCGTGGTCGGCTCCTTCCCGGCGTTGAACGCGCGCCCGGAAAGCCAGCTCGATGAATGGCTGGCCATGATCACCGAGGATCTCGCCGCCTACAATGCCGCAAATCCGGATCGTCCGGCAGCTCCATTTGCGGTCAATCAGATCGTCCATGCGTCAAACAAGCGCCTGGAACACGATCTGATGCTCTGCGTGAAATACAAGGTGCCGATCGTCATCTCCTCGCTCGGTGCAGTGCCGGAGGTGAATGCCGCCGTGCATTCCTATGGCGGCATCGTGCTGCATGACATCATCAACAACCGCCACGCCAATTCGGCTATCCGCAAGGGCGCGGACGGGTTGATCGCGGTCGCCGCCGGTGCGGGCGGTCACGCCGGCCGTCTCTCGCCCTTCGCGCTCGTGCAGGAAATCCGCGAATGGTTCGACGGGCCTCTGCTTCTTGCCGGAGCTATTGCGACAGGCGGCGCCGTGCTGGCAGCCCAGGCTGCCGGCGCCGACCTGGCCTATATCGGCTCGCCCTTCATCGCAACGGAGGAGGCCCGTGCCATCGATGGCTACAAGCAGGCGATCGTCGAGGGAAATGCGAGCGATATCGTCTATTCCAACTATTTCACCGGCGTACACGGCAACTATCTGAAGTCTTCCATCCTCGCCGCCGGTCTCGACCCCGACAATCTGCCTGAAGCCGACCCATCCAAGATGGACTTCGAGGCAGCCACGACCGGTGTGAAGGCCTGGAAGGACATCTGGGGCTCTGGTCAGGGCATCGGCGCGGTCAAATCCATTGAGCCCGTCGCAAAACTCGTCGACCGGCTTGAGGTGGAATACCGTCAGGCGCGGGCTCGGCTCGCCCTTTGAATACGTCAGAAGCGGGCTTGTTTTTCACAAGCCCGCTCGCTTTTTTACCAAATGGCAATTTGGACGCTTGAAATCTGGTCGCATAGACTGTATCAGCGCCATGCAAATCGCGGGGCCGAACCGAATGCCCCCGGAATGCCGCTTTAGCTCAGTCGGTAGAGCACATCATTCGTAATGATGGGGTCACGTGTTCGAGTCACGTAAGCGGCACCACTTTTCTCCGCCAGGCAACTGATAAGAAAACAGGTTTACCTGCCCCAATGGTTCCTGTCCGCCTTCGTTAATTCGGTGCAGGCCGAAAAATGATCCCCGTCGCCTTCTAAAATTCGCTCGCGGATCACCACGCCGCCATGCTTGGCGGCTAGAGCTCCGACCTCGACGACGGCCCTTCGACAATCGCGAGCCGACTTCGAATAAGAGTGAAGAGTTTTATTGGGTTGATGTTGGCCTTTTCGCCCCATGAAGCGACCGCCTTGAAATGATCATTTTTGGTTCAGCCGGCGTTCAGGCGGCACGGAATCTAATGCGATCAGAGGGGCTGGATGGAGAGCGAAATGAATAGGATCTTGATCACATCGACGCTGCTCGCTGGTTGCCTTCTCGGCGGAACAGCGAATGCAATGCCGGCGCTTGAAGCCGGTATGGTAGCAACTGAGCAGAAGCCTGTCCTCGTCGACTATGCCTGCGGTCCCGGCTGGCACTTGACACGATGGGGCAATTGTCGCCGGAACTATTGGCAGCCGTCGCCCGGGTATGGCTACCGCCGCGGCTACTATGGCTGGTACGGACCTCCCGGCTGGCGCGACCGTGCCCCCCCACCCGGCTGGCGCCATCATCATCATGAAAACGACGACGATGAGGGCGACGACGACTGACTGAAGCTTTCGGCAACAACCTGTTTCTCGGCATTCGCTCCTATCAGTGTCGCCGAGAAACGGTCTTGTGACCGGAGCCCAAGGAAATAGCCAGGCAGCCTACATGCCCTTTGCCACGAAATGGTGTGGATCGACAACGAACTCGACTGCGTTTCAGGCCGCTTGGCTAGCCGCCCGATAATGGACGTCCCCGCAGCATTTCCGGATGAGGCGCGCTCACAGCCGCTTCAGGGTAAGCGAGAAATGCTCGTGAGATTCCGGGGCGAGGTATTCGAATTGCCAATGGAAGTCCTTGCAGAATTTCGTGCAGGCTTCGACTACGCCATGGGGACGGCATCCACCGCATTGCCGCAGCAGAAGTCATGACCGACGCTTCGCCCTTGCGGCCTCACCTTGCTGTTGCTGATCACCAACTCTTCCCAGGTCGTCTCAAAACCATGGTTGGTATCGATATAGACCCAGTCAAAGAAGCCGTTGAGAAACTCCGCTGACCGGACGGATAAATGGCCCTACACGATCCGCAGCCGATCATTTTCCAGTGCGCCTCGGTACTTCGTCTTTATCTGCTGCATGCCGTCTTGAGAACGGGCGTATCCCAAGCATCGACTGGGTATGGCTCGCGTGGCGCATTCTCTTCGAGGATCTTGCCGGTAAAATCGCCAAAAGCCGCGCCGATATGCCTTCGCCGCGCTTCAAGGGCTTGCCTGCTCATCAATGGCACCACCTGTGATGGCCGTTTCGATATCGCCATTCCGTGATAATGATTGACACCCGTGGCCGCGGATTCGGCGGCGACAGCTATTTCATCCGAATTACTTATGGTTCCAAGGATATCGTCATGATCCACGTTCTCGCCATTCTGACCGCGCTGCCCGGCAAGCGTGCCGAAGTGCTCGAAGCTTTTCTGGCCAATGTTCCGGCCGTTCACGCCGAAGACGGCTGCATCGAATATACTGCTGTCGTGGATGTCGAAGGAGCCGATCCGGCATTTGGGCCTGACACATTCGTCGTGGTCGAGAAGTGGGCAAGCATGGATGCGCTCAAGGCGCATGCTGCCTCTGCACACATGGCAGCCTATGGCGAGAAGGTGAAACACCTGATGGCCGAGCGCGCGGTTCATGTGCTGAACCCGGCATAAGCCTGTTACTGCCCGGCGTCCCGGGCGGTAACGTCCTCAGTGAGCGGCGCCGAAGGGCGCCGTTTTGCTATCGGCATGGTCGTCAGTTGTGCGAGAAATGCGGCCCGCTCGGATACCGCCAGTATCCGTGACCACCGCGCCACCCGCCATGATAGTATCCGCGATCGCCGTCCCAGCCATGATGGTGATGGTGTCCACCAAATCCGCCAAAGAAACCGAACGAGTAGAATGGCTGATAGCCGCCATAGTAGGGCTCGTCGTAGCCATAATAAGGCCGGTAGTAATAGGGATAGGGGCGATAATAGGGGCGATAGTAGTAGCGATGGTAATAGTAGTGCCTGTAGACCATTACGCGGTGGTGATGGTGGTGCCAATGATGATAGTGACGACGCGCTTCGGCATGGGTTGCAGGCAGCGCGAGCATGCCTAGCGCTATGAGCGCTGTTGCCAGAATTTTCATATCCAGCCTCCTTGAATGCCGGACGCAGACGCGACTCGGATCATTCGTGTCGCCCGGACCACAAGATAAACGCGATTACACCCTCAAAAGTTCCGCTAACCACTGCATTGCAAGCGGTTTCGCGGCACGGCCTCCTCGGGTGCCGAACGAGCCCCGGCTGTGTACGCCCGGACGAACCTAACCCGCCTTAGCGCGAATACGGCGCGATAATTCCGTCAACTGCGGGACGGCAGGCATTTTCGCGTCGTGCCCATATCGCCCACCAATTCGCCAACCGCCTGCTGAATCAATCGGCAGGCCTCGACCGAGGCTTTGCGGCCATTATGGGCGAGATGATAGGACAAGGGCAGGACTTCCTCCGGATCGACGATCCTCACCTTATCGGCAATCGGCAAGGCGCTGACACGGCCAAGAAACGAAACGTAGCCGTGATTGGCCACCAGGTCGACGATGACAGGCAGCGAATCTGCCGAGGTGATGTCGCGGCCGCGAAACCGGCGCCTGTCGCGGCTGTCGTAGCCGAAGGCGGTTGCGGCGTTGCCGATACCGGTGCGGGGGCTTGGCACGCAAAGCGGATGATTTTCCACGAGCGCTGCAAGCGTCTCTTCCGTGCTGTCGGGCGGGGCTATCGCCACCATGTCCGTCGCCACCAGTTCCAGATGGTCGAAAGCGTCAAGGCCGAAGACGGAATCGACGATGGCGACATCGATGCGGCCGGAGCGGAGCGCCTCGCGCAGATCGTCTGCGGTCATCAGCATCAGCGACAGCATGTTGCGGTTGCCGCCGATATTCCATCGCGACACGAGGCTTGCCAGCGAGCGGGCAACCCAGCTTTCGGCACCAGTCGGGATGATGGAGCCGATGCGCACGGCACGCGCGGTCCGCTGAAAGCGCTCGTCCGCAGCCGCCTTCATCTCGTCCCATGCCTGCGCGATCCCGGCCAGAATGGTGTGCACCTCCTGGCCCGCCTCCGTCAGCACGGACCCCTGTGCCTGCCGTTCGAACAGGCGGAAGCCAAACAACTCCTCCAGATTGGCGATCTGCAGGGAAAGCTGCGGCTGTCCAAGCCGCAGGCGGCGGGCGGCGCGATTAATGCTGCCCTGGTCGGCGACTTCGAGGAAGCGCTCTATGGTGGCGATCTTCAGCGACAGGCGTGCCGCCCATTGCGCATAATCCTCCGGCGCCGGCGGCTCTTTCATCAGGACAGAGAGCTGGCGAATGCCGGCTAGAACCGGCTGCAGCCCTTTTTGTACTTTCGAGCTGGCAAGCAGCGTCGCCAGTTCGCCGGATGCGCGTTCGACGAGCTTCAGAGCGAGCTCCGTTTCCAGCCGGCGAAGTGCGCTCGAGACCGTCGAGGCGGAAAAAGAGAGCCGGCGTGCCGTCTCCCTGACCGAGCCGACGGAGAACACCATGTCGGCTATGACCAATGCGCCGAGATACACGCTCTTTTTCCTTCCAAGCCAAACACGACACCGCCCTCCAAGCCGTGGCGGCGCCTGCGATATCCCGACGATACGATGTGTTCTTGAAAAAAGATATCCCTAAGCGGAAGGGCGATGGCTATCGTCACTTCGTCGCCTAACTGATCCAGCCGCAAAAATGAGATCGGAACAGCGCCAAAACGGGTAAGGGGAACAAAAACAAACGCACTTGCCCCCGAAAAAAGAAATCCAATTTCGCGCGAATGTCGAGTACGCTCGTCATAATCGCGCGACTGCAACGGGAATCCGGAGCGACATCGACTTTTCCGCGATGAGCGCTACGTGCCCGAAGCAGCCACGAATTCGCCAGTGGGCCGCCGGCCCACTCGAAGCTTGCGCGTCCGCACAGTGGCCTTGAGGCGACGCGGATAAGCAAGACAAAGGTTTAACGGGGTACAAAGGGAAACATCATGCTCAAGAAGCTTGCACTTGCCGCCACGCTGACGGCCTTCCTCGCTAGCGGCGCCAGCGCCGCTGATGTCGTCGTCTCCTCCAAGATCGATACCGAAGGTACGCTGCTCGGCAACATCATCCTCGCCGCTCTCAATGCCAACGGCATCAAGGCGCAGGATCGCATCGCGCTCGGCACGACGCCGGTCGTACGCAAGGCGATCACCGCCGGCGAGATCGACATCTATGCCGAATATACCGGCAATGCCGGCTTCTTCTTCAACAAGGCCGACGACGCGGCCTGGAAGAACCTTCAGCAGGGTTATGACCTTGCCAAGAAGCTGGACTATGACGCCAACAAGATCGTCTGGCTCACGCCCTCGCCGGCCAACAACACCTGGGCACTCGGCGTGCGCAGCGATGTCGCCGGCCCTGCCAAGCTGAAGACCATGTCCGACTTCGGCAAGTGGGTCGCCGGTGGCGGTTCGGTCAAGCTTGCGGCCTCCTCCGAATTCGTCAATTCGCCGGCCGCCCTGCCCGCTTTCGAGACCACCTACGCCTTCAAGCTGAAGCCGGAGCAGGAAGTCGTGCTCTCGGGCGGCGATACCGCAGCGACGATCAAGGCTGCTGCCGACCAGACCAACGGCGTCAACACCGCGATGGTCTACGGCACCGATGGCGCAATCGAAGCTGCTGAATTGACCGTTCTCGAAGACGACAAGGGCGTGCAGCCGGTCTATGCACCGACGCCGATCATCCGAGAGGCCGTGCTCAAGGCCAATCCGAAGATTGAAGAAGTTCTCGCTCCGATCTTCAAGGGCCTGACCGCCGACGTGCTGCGCAAGCTGAACGGCCGCATCCAGGTCGATGGCGAGCCGGCTAAGGCTGTTGCCGAATCCTACCTCAAGGACAAGGGCTTCCTGAAGTAAGCCTTGCCGCTGCTCTTGCGGCTCCATTTTGATAGAGTGGAGCCGCGGGAGACTTTTCTATGGGCATGATCTTGTCCGAACCCGCCTTGAATTTTGGGCTCATGCGTTGACGGAGCTTGCCTGATGGAAGATGCGCTAGCGGTCCGCAGACTGGATCGTCTCGGAGTGGTATTGGTGGCAGGCGGCTTGATCGCAGTAGCCTGGATGCCATTCATCATCGTCAAGGCAAACCGCATCGCGGCCGGTAAGCCGCAATTGCTCACACAGCTTCTTGGCCAGCCGATGGCCCTGATCCTGCTCACACTTCTGGCCATGACAGCCCTGGCTGCTCTTTTCCTGCAAAGCCAGGTCGTCCGCCTTGGCATCGCGACGCTTGCGATCGCCATGCTCATTGTCACGCTCGGCTTCGTTTCAACCGCTGCGACGCCAGCGGGCAGCACCGTGGCGCGTATTACGCCCGGCGGTTCTTTCTGGGTTTTGCTCGCCGTCGTGGGGCTGATGATCTCGGACGCGCTGGTGAAACTGCGGCTGACGCCTTGGCTGCGCGTGGCGGCGCTTGCGGTCTACGCCGCCCTGCTTGCCGCGGTGCTGCGCTCGGGCCTGCTCGACAATCTCTCGATCATGAAGGAATACGCCAATAATGCCGACAAGTTCTGGCATGAAGCGGTCGGCCACGTATTCCTGTCTCTCGGCTCCGTCGCCATCGCCATCGTGCTTGCCCTGCCGCTCGGTATCTTCTGCTATTGGCAGCCACGCATCCGTGCCGTGGTATTGCGGGCGCTGAGCCTCGTGCAAACCATTCCAAGCCTGGCATTGTTTGGCATCCTCATGCTACCGCTCGGTTATATCGCCACCAATGTGCCCCTGGCCGCAGAGATCGGCATTAAGGGGATCGGCGTCGCGCCGGCGCTGGTGGCGCTCGTCATCTATTCGCTGTTGCCGATCGTCGCCAATACCGTCGTCGGTCTTGCCGGCGTCGATCCCTCCGTGCGCGATTCCGCCGCCGGCATGGGCCTGACGCGCCGGCAGATCCTGACCGGCATCGACCTGCCGCTTGCCTTTCCCGTCATCCTCACCGGCATCCGTATCGTGTTGGTGCAGGCAATCGGCCTCGTCACGGTGGCGGCGCTGATCGGCGGCGGCGGCTTCGGCCTCTTCATCTTCCAGGGCATCGGCCAGACGGCCAATGACCTCGTCCTGCTCGGCGCCGTGCCGACGGTCTTTCTCGCCTTCTCATCGGCCGTCATCCTCGATGCGGTCATCGACAGCATTCGAGGACAACGCGCATGACCAACATGATCGAGCTCAAGGGCGTCACCAAGCGCTATGGCAGCGCAACCGTCGTCGACGACGTGACCATGAGCATGGAGAAGGGCACGATTACCGTCATCGTTGGCACCTCCGGTTCCGGCAAGTCGACGTTGATGCGCATGATCAACCGGCTGGTGCCGATCACCGAAGGGCATATTTCCGTCGGCGGCGAGGACATCATGAACGTGCCCGCGACGGAGCTTCGTCGCCGCATCGGCTATGCCATCCAGGGGCACGGATTATTTCCTCACCGCACGGTCGCGCAGAACATCGCCACCGTGCCCGAACTGGTCGGCTGGGAGAAGTCGCGCATCGACAGGCGCGTCGAAGAACTCCTCGACCTCTTCCATCTCGATCCCGGCACCTTTGCCGGCAAATATCCAAGCCAGCTTTCCGGTGGCCAGCAGCAGCGCGTCGGCGTAGCGCGCGCCCTCGCAGCCGAACCCGAAGTGCTGCTGATGGACGAACCCTTCGGCGCGCTCGACCCCGTCATCCGCGGCAAGGCGCAGGACGACCTGCTTGCCATCCAGAAGCAGTTCGGCACGACCGTCATCCTCGTCACCCACGACATGGACGAGGCCTTCCACTTAGGTGACAGGATCGCAGTCATGAGCGGCGGCAAGCTGCTGCAATGCTCCGAACCCGAGAAGATCCTGACGGAGCCTGCCGATCCCTTCGTACAGCAGCTGACCGGCACCTCCGACCGCGCATTGAAACTGATGTCGCTGCTGCCGCTCAAGGAGAGCATGCAGCCGCCAAGGCCCGGTCTCGAGTACCGCCTGCCGCAGACGCTCAATCTGCGCGATGCGCTGGCCGAGCTGATCTGGCAGGGTGCCGACGAAGCGACGGTCGAAGACGAACGCAAAATGCCCGTTGGCTCGATCTCGATCCAGCATCTCATCGAGCTGGGCCGCAAAGCATGAAGCTTCTCTTCGCCAACCTCTTTCGCCTTTTTGCGCTGGCGTTGCTGCTTGTCATGCTGTTCCGCCCGGAATGGCTGACGCCGGTTCTGGCGCCGCTCACCAAGTTCGGGGCGTCGCCGATCTACACACAGAATAGCCTGCCGAGCCTGGCGCTCAGCCATCTGGAACTGATTTTTGCCTCGATCGCCGCAAGCGGCGTTCTGGCCGTACTCGGCGGGATCTTCGTGACGCGGCCCATCGGCGCCGACTTTCTGCCGCTGTCGCGAGCAATCGCCAATGCCGGCCAGACCTTTCCGCCTGTCGCCGTGCTGGCGCTTGCCATCTCGACCACGGGCTTTGGCGCGGTCCCGACCCTGATCGCGCTCTTCCTCTATGCATTGCTGCCGATCTTCGAGAACACGGTTGCCGGATTGCAGCAGGTGCCGACCTCGGTGCTCGATGCCGCCGACGGCATGGGTATGAATGGCTGGCAGCGCCTGTTTCGCGTCGAGCTGCCGCTTGCGCTGCCCCTGATTATCGAGGGTCTGAAGATCGCCACCGTGATCAATATCGGCACCGCGACCATCGGTTCGACCGTGGCCGCCAAGTCGCTCGGCGAAGTCATCATTGCCGGCCTGGTCAACGACAACACCGCCTTCATCCTGCAGGGCGGCCTGATCGTTGGCCTGATGGCCGTATTGATCTATGACGCAATGGAGATGATCGAGCGGTCCGTGACAAGCAAGATCGGCCTTCAATCCCATTAGGATCGAAGGCGTCATCCCGCGGCACTGCCCTCGGTTCATTCAAACCCCGTCAGTTGCCTTCGCCTGATGGCAAGGACGCGCCGGGCACGTAGAGCGAGATCGGTCTGATCTCATAGACAGCGGTCGGATTGGCACGGCGCAATTCACGTGCGGCCTCGACCGCCCGCTCTATCGACGGGAAGTCGACCACGTAGAAACCGAGCAACTCTTCCTTGGTTTCGGCAAACGGGCCATCAATGACAATCCCCGGGCCCTTGCCACGCAAGGTGACGGCGTTTTGCGTCGAGCCGAGCCGCGCGGCGGGACCGAGCGATTTTTGAGCGACCAGACGATCATTGACCTCAAGCAAGTCCGTCATGAGCGCGGCATCTTCCTCCTCGCTCCATGATTCAACGATGCCTTCTTCGTGATAGGCCAGAATAGCGTAGTACATGGCGTCTCCCCATTGAGCCTATGTCTGAGCGCTGCGGAGTAAAGCAGACGGAACGGCATCCAGAAACCCCCGATCACCAGGCGCAGCGGTTTTCCGTCCGGAAGTTGGAAAGGCTCTTAGTGAGGCGGGACGGTTTTCCCCGCGCTTGCCTTCAACGGGCGCCGGTGGCATTGGCTTCTGGTGGAAAATTGATGCAACCGATGGAGATCCTGATGGCCAAGATAATTCACTCGATGATCCGCGTGCTCGATGAAGCGCGCTCCGTCGATTTCTACGGCAAGGCCTTCGGTCTGAAGATTGCCGACCGCGTCGCGTTCGAAACCTTTACCCTGATCTATCTCAGCAATGCCGAGACCGGCTTCGAGCTGGAGCTGACCGTCAACCAGGGCCGCATGGAACCCTACGCGCTGGGTGACGCCTACGGCCACCTTGCCGTCTCCGTCGACGAATTGAAGGACGAGCATGGGCGCATGACGAAGCTCGGGCTAAATCCCGGCAAGATCGTCGAGCTCAATCGCGATGGGAAACTTTTTGCGTTGCTTTTCTTCGTCACCGACCCCGACGGTTACAAGATCGAGGTCGTGCAACGGCATGGTCGGTTTTTATAGAGCCAGACAAAACACAGCCCCGCTTCGGCGGGGCTTAACTTGTCAGCTCCGTCAACGCACTCACATCCAATAGGGGGGCACGCCAAAATAATCGTGGCTCTTGTGGCCATGATCCTTGTGGTCGTGTTCATCCTTGCTGGCGAAGCGGCGCGCCTTTTCGATGTCGTTCTTGGTCATGCTGACCCGATAGCCGTCTATGCGGGCATCATAGCGCAGCTTTTCCCAAGGCAGCCGGTAGTGATCCTGACCGATGCCAAAAAAGCCGCCGAAGCTCAGAATGACAAAAGCAATGCGTCCATCGCTCTTCTCAAGCATCAGGCGTTCAATATGACCAATCTGCTTGCCGTCGGAGCCGAATACCCGGGAGCCTTCGACGCGGTCGCAAGCAACCAGCATCGACATGTCCTTGATGTAAAGGTCACGGCCATGGATATCGGCACTCTCTTTATGCATGTGCGCACCTCCTTTTGGATACGCTTCACATAAACTTTGGAGCGTCCGATCTGCTCTTTGAGGCAGCACGATGCTCCGATGGGTTTACGCCCACGGGAGCATTAACGCTCCGTTATGGTAAAAGTTCCAGCATTTTTTTCAAAACCGTAAAAAAACGTGAGCGCACGAGAAATATTGACGTTTACGTCAAGGTTATTGTAGCTTTCGAAGCGCTCGAGTGATTTAGTTGAGAGCGAGAGCTGCAGCGCCATGAAAAGCGGGAGACTTTTCAGTCGCACGATGACACTCTACCTAACCGCCGTTGAACATGGCGGGGCGTGGTGATGATGCGTAAAGGAGGAAGTGCGCATGAATTCAATCTCCGCTCCTTCGGATAGACCGCAGGTCAAGAAGATTTGGCTGGCGTCCTATCCGGATATCGTACCGGCAGAACTGCCGCCGCTGGAGCATGCATCACTCGTCGAATTGCTGGAGGGGAGCTGCGCCCGCTACGCCGGTCGCCCCGCCTTCACCAGCATGGGCAAACCGATCACCTATCGCGATCTCGATACGCAAACGCGCAAGATCGCCGCATGGCTGCAAAGCCTCGGCCTCAAGAAGGGCGACCGTGTCGCCGTGATGATGCCGAACGTGTTGCAAAATCCCGCTACCACCTATGGCATCATTCGCGCCGGCCTTGTCGTCGTCAACGTGAACCCGCTCTATACGCCACGCGAGCTTGAGCACCAGCTGCGCGATTGCGGCGCCAAGGCGATCTTCGTCCTGGAAAACTTCGCTCATACGGTGGAGCAGGTTCTGGCGCATACGGATGTTCGCCATGTCGTCGTCACCTCGCTTGGCGACATGCTTGGCCTCAAGGGTCACATCGTCAACTTCATCGTCCGAAAGGTGAAGAAGCTGGTGCCGGCCTGGTCCATACCCGGCCATCGCAGCTTCAAGGCCGTGATCGCCGAGGGCGCGCGCCTGCCGCTGAAGCCATCCGAGCTGACGGGCAGCGACATCGCGTTCCTACAATATACGGGCGGCACGACGGGTGTTGCAAAGGGTGCGATCCTCACCCATTCCAATCTGCTCGCCAACCAGCAGCAACTGCTTCTCTGGTTGGAATCGGCCTACATCAGCAAGCCGCGCCCCGAGCAGCTGACCTTCGTCTGCGCGCTGCCGCTCTATCACATCTTTGCGCTGACCGTGAACTCGCTGATGGGCATGTCGCTCGGCGGCCATAATGTGCTGATCGCCAACCCGCGCGATATACCGGCCTTCATCAAGGAACTTGGCAAATACAAGTTCGACATGTTCCCCGGCCTTAACACCCTGTTCAACGCCCTGATGAACAATCCGGAATTCGCCAAGCTCGATTTGTCCAATACGGCGACGCTCGCCGGCGGCATGGCGGTGCAACGGCCGGTCGCCGAGCGCTGGCAGAAGTTGACGGGCGCCTGGATCACCGAAGGCTACGGCCTTTCCGAGACGTCACCGGTCGCAAGCGCCAATCGTTTCGACAGCCCGGAATTTACCGGTACGATCGGCCTGCCGCTGTCAGGCACGGATTTCGACATTCGCGACGAGAACGGCAATTCGTTGCCGCTCGGCGAGGTCGGAGAAATCTGCATCCGCGGCCCGCAGGTCATGGCAGGCTACTGGAAGCAGCCGGCAGAGACGGCGCGCGTGATGACACCGGATGGCTTCTTCCGCAGCGGCGACATGGGCTTCATGGACGAGCGCGGCTATACCAAGATCGTCGACCGCAAGAAGGACATGATCCTGGTGTCGGGCTTCAACGTCTATCCCAACGAGATCGAGGAAGTCGCCGCCATGCATCCGGGCGTTCTGGAGGCGGCTGCGATCGGCGTGCCCGATCCGCATTCCGGCGAAGCGGTTAAGCTCTTCATCGTCAAGAAGGATCCCGCCCTAACGGAAGCGGATGTGAAGGCTCATTGCGCGGAAAACCTCACCAACTACAAGCGCCCCCGCTTCATCGAATTCCGCACTGAACTGCCGAAATCGAATGTCGGCAAGATCCTGCGTAAGGAGTTGCGCAGCTGACATAATTCCATGACATTCAAGGGGCTGCTCGTCTTAATCCGCGAGCGGCCTTTTTTCTTTTTGGACGATAGGTGAACTTGATTTACGCCCTACATAGGGAATAGTTTCCGCGACCAAACTCAAAGCGTCCGGCCATGTCTGACAGCCGGCTACGCGAACCGCAAGGAGCCTCCCATGAACGCCCTCGTCGATCAACTGAAGAGCACTGCGTCGGCAACGAAGGCCACGGATATCCGCGCCGCCTTCGCCGCCGATCCCAAACGCTTTTCCCGCTTCAGCGCCTCCTTCGACGACCTGCTGATGGATTACTCCAAGACGGCGGTGAATGACGATATTCTCGCCCTTCTCGAAAAGCTTGCAGCCGAAGGTGGCGTCGCGGCCAAGTGCGAGGAAATGTTCTCGGGTGTCGCCATCAACTTCACCGAAAACCGCGCCGTGCTGCACACCGCGTTGCGCAACCGCTCCAACACGCCGGTGCTCGTCGACGGCAAGGACGTGATGCCTGACGTCAACGGCGTTCTCGCCGCCATGGGCAAGTTTGCCGACGGCATCCGCTCCGGCGCGCTAAAGGGCTCCACGGGCAAGGCAATCACCGACGTCATCAATATCGGCATCGGCGGCTCCGATCTCGGCCCGGTCATGACGACCCTGGCGCTTGCTCCCTTCCATGACGGTCCGCGCTCGCATTTCGTCTCCAACATCGACGGCGCGCATATCGCCGATATCCTGAAGCTCGTTAAGCCTGAAACAACGCTGTTCGTCGTCGCTTCGAAGACCTTCACGACCATCGAAACGATGACGAACGCTCAGACCGCACGCAAGTTCATCGCCGACGCACTCGGTGAAGCTGCCGTGCAGCATCATTTCGCCGCCGTCTCGACGGCGCTCGACAAGGTTGCCGCCTTCGGCATCGACAGCCAGCGCGTCTTCGGCTTCTGGGATTGGGTCGGCGGCCGCTACTCGATCTGGTCGGCCATCGGCCTGCCGCTGATGATCGCCATCGGCCCGGAAAACTTCGGCAAATTCCTGGACGGCGCGCATGCGATGGACACCCATTTCCGCAAGGCACCGTTCAAGGAAAACCTGCCGATGCTGCTTGGCACCATCGGCTTCTATCACCGCAACGTGCTCGGCTATCCGACGCGCGCAATCCTACCCTATGACCAGCGCCTGTCGCGCTTCCCGGCCTATCTGCAGCAGCTCGATATGGAATCGAACGGCAAGGGCGTCACCATCGATGGCACGCCGGTTGAAGGCAATTCCGGCCCGGTCGTCTGGGGCGAGCCCGGCACCAACGGCCAGCACGCCTTCTATCAGCTCATCCACCAGGGCACGAGCGTCATCCCGGCCGAATTCATGATCGCCGCCAACGGCTTCGAGCCGAACCTGCGTCACCAGCACCAGCTTCTGATGGCCAACTGCCTGGCGCAGTCGGAAGCGCTGATGAAGGGCCGCACCTTTGAGGAAGCCAAGGCTCAGCTCACCTCAAAGGGCATGGACGACAAAAAGGCCGATTTCATCGCGCCGCACCGCGTCTTCACCGGCAACCGTCCGTCGATCACCTTCGTCTACGATAAGCTGACGCCCTATGCGCTTGGCCGCCTGATCGCCCTCTACGAGCATCGCGTCTTCGTCGAAGGCGTGCTCTTCCGCATCAACTCCTTCGACCAGTGGGGCGTCGAGCTCGGCAAGGAACTGGCAACGGGCCTGCTTCCGGTCATCGAAGGCAAGGAAAGCGCTGCCGGCCACGATTCCTCGACGCAGGGGCTGGTGGCTGCGCTGGCAAGCCGCGCGAAGTAAATATCCTCATCGGAAACAGAAGAGCCCGCCTGCAGCATCAGGCGGGCTCTTTTATTGGAAGCTTTGAAAGTCGAGCTGCTTAGAGCCCGATCTCATGCGCCCAGGGCGGGTTGGCACCGGCGCGCGACACGGTGACTGCCGCAGCCTTGGCGCCCAGAGCCAGTGCATCCTGCAATGCTTTCTCGTTGAGTGAAGCCACCTGTGCCTTGGTCAGCAGATTGTTCATCTTCAGCGACGCCAGAATGCCGGCATCGAAGGTATCGCCAGCCCCGACCGTATCGACGACGGTGACGCGCTCGCTCGGGACAGAGACCTTCAACGACTTTGTGTAGCCGGTCGCGCCTTCCGCACCCTTGGTGACGACGACGAGCTTGGCGCCCTGGTTCAGCCAATAAGCGGCGAGTTCATCGTGATTGCCTGCAATGCCGAACCATTCCAGATCCTCATCCGAGAACTTGAGAATGTCGGACATGGCTGCCATCCGGTTGATGCGGCCCATATGGGCGGCCTTGTCCTTGATGAAGCCGGGACGGATGTTCGGGTCGAGCGAGATGACGCGGCTCTGATGCTCGCGCTTCATCAGCGCCTCATAGGTCGCGCCGCAGGGATCGGGGATCAGGCTGATCGCACCGAAATGAAGCGCTTCGCAATCGTCGCCGAGGGTCGGGAGATCGGCCTCGGTGATCATGCGGCCAGCCGTGCCTTCATCGTAGAAGGCATAGGTCGCCTGGCCGTTGACGAGCTTGACGAAAGCGATCGTGCTCGGACGCGGTGTGATGGCGCAATAGCTGAAATCGACCTTGGAGGCCGACAGAGTCTCGCGCAGGATCTCGCCCATCATGTCATCGGCGATGCCGGTGAAGAAGCCCGTGGGGATGCCGAGACGCCCGAGCGCTATCGCGGTGTTGAAGATGGCGCCGCCGGCATAGGGCGCAAAACCCTTTTCACCCAGCGTCGTATCCCGCGGCAGCATGTCGATCAAAGCTTCGCCACAGCACAAAATCATTCCGGCCTCCCAAAGAGCGCGTCTGTCTTATCCAGTCACATAAATCGATTAGATAGATTCACTGCAAAAGCAAAGCGTCAGTTTGTGGGCAGCTCCGAAATACCGCCGTTGCGGCCCGACCAGGCGAGCGGCGCATTGAGAAAAGCCTCGACTTCGCCGAGCGTTTTGTCATCGAACAACTTTTGTTCCTTGGCGACGGCAAGCACATCGCGCCAGGTAGCGAGATGCTGAAGGCGGACCTTTTTATTGGCAAAGCGTTCCACAGCCTCGGGGAAGATGCCGTAGTAGAACAGCGCCATGCCATGGTCGACGATGCCGCCGGCTGCGCGAATGGCATCGACGAAGGTGAACATGCTACCACCGGCCGTCGTCAGATCCTCGATGACGAGCACGCGCGCACCGTCTTTCATATCGCCTTCGATCTGAGCATTGCGGCCGTGGCCCTTCGGCTGCTTGCGCACATAGATCATCGGCAGGTTCAAGCGCTCGGCCAGGAAAGCGGCAAAGGGGATGCCCGCCGTCTCGCCGCCGGCCACGCAGTCGAACTGCTCGAAGCCGACATTGCGAACGATGGTGCTGGCGGCAAAGTCCATGACCGTCGAGCGGATGCGCGGATAGGAGATCAGCTTGCGGCAATCGATATAGACCGGGCTCGCCATGCCGGAGGCGAATTTATAGGGCTTGTCGGCGCTGAAATGGACCGCCTTGATCTCCCAAAGCATCTTTGCCACCAACTCAGCCATGACGGCGCGATCGGTAAATGTCATCTGGGTCATGCGGGGGCCTCCTTCGCAGCGCTAATGTTCCAGCGGCAATAGCAGCAAGCGGCCCGGGTTTCCAGACGAATAGACGCTTTTGCCAACATCCGCGCGCGAGAGGCGACCCGTACCCTTATCGATCAATACCGAGATCGGCGGGGAGCATGGTCTTGAACAGCGCGATCACCTTGTCGCCCTCCTCCCTTTCGATCGAGATCGCATAGCGGACGGCGGCGGCGACCAGTTGCATCGTCAGCCGGGCGGTTCTTGCCAGTTCGGAATGATCGCGCTCCGGCCAGAGACGTTCGAGAACCGTCAGGAAGGCCTGGGAATGCCACTCCATATCCTCGGCATCGATTTGTTGCAGCAGCTTATCGGCGTGGGTGGCATGCCAGATGTCGCACATGACAGGCTCATCCAGAAACATGGCGTAGTAGCCATCGACGATGCGTCCGAGCGCAGCCTGGAGCTGATCCCGGCTTGTGATCGCAGCCAGCTCATCATCGACGCATTGCCGCCCCTGATCATTATAGCGTTCGGCCAGCACGCGGATTATCGCCGTCTTGTCCGGGAAATATTGATAGAGCGAGCCGAAGGATACGCCGGCCTTCTCGACGATCTCGCCCATGCGCAGCGCATCGCTGCCATTTTTCGCAATGAGCTCGGATGCCACCGAAAGGATGAGATCCACTCGCTCGCGACCGCGTTGCTGGCTGGGTATGCGCCTCGGTGTGCCTGCCTCCTCCTTGCTGCGCCTGCGTCTCGCGATCGGTTCTTGCGTCATGTCATTCCCTGCCTGTGGCTGTTGACAAGCAATATAAGAGAGTTTATCACATTTCGCAAATGAGAGAATTTATCACATTTTACCCAGGAGGAGTTTGAAATGCAGATGCAGAACTCGACTGTTGCCATTATCGGTGGGTTGGGAAAGACCGGCGGTCGCGTCGCCGAGCGACTGGAAAAGCGCGGCATCAAGGTTCGGGCCGCCTCGCGTTCGACGACGCCTTCCTTCGATTGGCAGGATCGCAGCACTTGGCATCAGGCTCTGGAAGGCGCTTCCGCCGCCTACGTCACATTCCAGCCGGACCTTGCCGTCGCCTGGGCGGCGGATGCGATCGCGGCTTTTGCGAAGACGGCGATCGAAGCCGGCGTGAAGCACATCGTTCTGCTCTCGGGCCGTGGCGAAGATGGCGCGATCCGTAGTGAAGAGAGATTAAAAGCGGCCGGAATAGACTACACGGTGTTGCGCGCCAGCTGGTTCAACCAGAATTTCAGTGAAGGCGCTTTCGTTGACGGGCTTCTCCAGGGAAAGCTGGCCTTGCCGGCGGACAATGTCGCGGAGCCTTTCGTCGATGCCGATGATCTTGCTGACGCTGCCGTGGAGTGTTTTGTCGATCCGCGCCACCGCAACCAGACGTACGAGATGACCGGGCCGCGCGCCCTCACATTTCGCCAAGCGGTTGCCGAAACCGCCTTGGCATCGGGCAGACATATCGGCTACGAAACTGTTCCCATCGATGCCTTCATTGCCGAAATGACTGCCTACGGCCTGCCGCAAGAGGTCACCGATCTCCTGCATGAGCTTTTCACACAGGTACTCGATGGCCGCAACTCACCTGTCATGGATGGCGTCAGCCAAATCCTCGGCAGGCCAGCAAAAGACTTTTCCACTTATGCCCACGAAACCGCCGCTACCGGCATCTGGAGTGCCCAGTCATGACCTTTCCGATCACGAATATCGCCCTCATCATCGCGGCGCTCAGCAGCGGCCTTCTCGCCGGCGTCTACTTCGCCTTCTCGACCTTCGTCATGCAGTCCTTCGCACGCCTCCCCGTCGACCAGGGGATCGCCGCGATGCAATCGATCAACGTCACGATCGTCCGCTCGCCCTTCATTGCAGTGTTCCTGCTGGCCGCGGCGCTGTCGCTTTTCATCGCCGTCATGGCCTTTCTCAACTGGCGGGGCACCGCCAGCGTCATGATGCTGACGGGCGCTGTGCTCTACATCGTCGCAAGCTTCCTGTCGACCATCGTGTTCAACGTGCCGCTCAATGACGCCCTCGCCAAGGCAGACGGACATACCGCCGAAGCCGCGCAGCTGTGGGCGACCTATCTCAGCGACTGGACCCAGTGGAACCATGTCCGCACGGTCGCTTCTCTTCTGGCCGCCTGCGCTTTCGTAAAGGCCCTGTTCTGAACATCTGGAGACAATGGTCGCCAGCCAGTCCGAGCGATTTTATCGGCTAGACGGCGTGCAGATAGGCCGCGACCTCGACACGGTTGCGGCCGTTTCTCTTTGCCTCATAGAGCGCCTTGTCGGCGGCGCGAAGAACATCGTCGAAACCGATCCCCTTGACGGTACCGGTGGCAACGCCTGCACTGACGGTGCAGGTCACGATCTTGTCGTCGACCTCGATCGATCGCGCGGCAAAAGCGTCCCTCACCCGCTCGGCAACCTGCTCGGCCCGGCCGGGCAACGTATTGTCGAGCACCAGGGCGAACTCTTCGCCGCCGAGCCGGGCAACGGTATCGGAAGAGCGCAGCCCCACGGACAATTCCTGGCCGAAAAGCTTGAGCACGAGATCGCCGGTAGAATGGCCATACTGGTCGTTGATCGTCTTGAAACGATCGATGTCGAAGACGATGACGGCCATGGATGGGCCGAACGTACGTCGCCCGTGAAGATCGAAAAGCGCGCGGCGATTCAGCAATCCCGTCAGGGAATCGGTAATCGCCTCCTGGCGATGCAATGCCGCCTGACGCCATTGATGCAAGGCGAGCGAGAGCGCACCGATGCCGGTCATCCCCGCGATGCACACTGCAAGGCTGAAATCCTCCGCCCAATTGTCTGGCGCGCGGCCGAGCACAAGCTTGCCATCGGCAATGAGCACCGCCGCACAAAGGCAGAAGGAGATTGCGGTCAACGTATAGAGCGCGGTAATGCCGTAAAGCGGCGTCGGCGCCTCACGCCGGCTTAGCCAGTACTCGCGCGCAGTCAGGAGCAGCAATGCCGCGATCACGAGGTTGTCGCCGATGAAGGCCAACCCATCATAGCCGGCGAGCATCGGTCCAACCGACGCAGCTATACCGATCAGGCATCCGAGAAAAAACCGCCGCGCGGACAGACGGCGCGTGCGAAATTGATAGCCGGCTACCCATATCGTCGAAAAGCCGATGAAAAACAGGACAAACGTCAGGATGGCAAAGATGGGGCGAGGCTTGTCGACATAGTGGCCGTAAATGAAAATGCCGCCCACCAGCGGCACCAGGCCGGCAGAGCATGTCAGAAGAAAGGTATCGGGCCGGCGAGAAAACCAGCTTCCCACCAAGGTAACCGCAAGGCAGGATGCGGAAACGCCAAGAGCGAGAAGGAGTGAATTATAATCAACCAGCATCATGCTCTTTCAACGGTTTCATCATGACCGTAGGGATCGATGCCACGCTAGTCCTCAACAGGTATCAAATTGGTTACAGCAATTAATAAAGAAAATAGATTTCAACAAAATATACGTGCCATTTGGCGGMAAAACACGAATATTTTACCGCCAATACTGCGCATCACTCAGAATTATTTATATAATTAAACACTAAATTAGATTTCAACATCCCAATATAGCGGGAACATGGGGTCAAAAACGGTCACCGGACCAGCTCCGGTCTCGATCTTCGCCGGGAATGTCACAGCCTCGGCGCGACGCACCAAAGTGATGCTGTCGTCGTTGACAGGCAGCCCGTACCAGGCCGGCCCGTTCAGGGATGCGAAAGCCTCGAGCTTGTCCAGCGCGCCCTCCTCCTCGAAGACATGCGCCAGGCAGCTCATGGTGTTGATCGAGGTGTAGATGCCGGCGCAACCGCAGGCACACTCCTTCAGCGGATCGACATGTGGGGCGGAATCCGTGCCGAGGAAGAACCCGGCGTCGCCGCTGGTTGCCGCTGCGCGCAGCGCCAGGCGATGGCTCTCGCGCTTTGCGACCGGCAGGCAATAATAGTGCGGGCGAATGCCGCCGACGAGGATGGCATTGCGGTTGATGATCAGGTGGTGCGTCGTGATCGAGCCTGCCAGATTGGCCTTTGCCGACCTGATGTAGTCCACGCCGTCCGACGTGGTCACATGCTCCATCGTCACCTTCAGCTCAGGCAGGCGTTGACGCAGCGGATCGAGAACGGTTTCGATGAAGACCGCCTCGCGATCGAAAATATCCACCTCAGGCGTCGTGACCTCGCCGTGCACGCAGAGCGGCAGGCCGATCTTCGCCATGCGCTCCAGCACCGGCATTGCCTTGTTCAGATCGCGCACGCCGCCATGGGAATTGGTCGTCGCGCCGGCTGGATAGAGCTTGACGGCGGTGATCAGGCCGCTCTTCCTGCCTTCTTCGACATCGTCGGGGTTTGTGTGTTCGGTGAGGTAGAGCGTCATCAACGGCTGGAAGCGATCGCCTGCCGGCAATGCCTTCATGATGCGTTCGCGATAGGCTGTCGCGTCCGCTGTCGTCACCACGGGCGGCACGAGATTGGGCATGATGATGGCGCGGGCAAAATGCCTGGACGTGTCGCCGATCACGCCTTCCATCATGGCGCCATCACGCAGGTGCAGATGCCAGTCGTCAGGACGGCGGATGGTGAGCTTTTGCATGGGCGCGACCTCTGGAATGTGAGCACGAACTCATCCGAGGGCGATTTCATGGCCTTCGGGATCATGCTTGATGATATCGCGCTTCGATAGCACCAACCAGCATCGCAAAACAATCCGCGACGGCAGTTAAATGATCGTGAGGTCAGTCCTGAACGATATCGATGGTGACGTCCGCCTGGCGGCGATTTTCGAGAATCAGCCGGCCGTTCGGCAGATCGTTGCCATAGACCTTGGCGCCGGCTGCCTCTTCGTCGAGGTCATAGCCCCGCCAGCGCGCCCAGAGCCGCTCTTCCAGCACTTCGATCGGCGGCGCAAGCATGATCGAATAATCGAAAACGCCCTCAAGCTCCGCCCATTTCCCCTGGCTGAACAGCAGGTAATTGCCCTCGATCACGATGAAGCGATGCTCGGGCGAGACGATGCGGGCCGATGCGATGGCAAGCTCGCGCGAGCGGTCGAAGACCGGCACCAGCACCTCCTGATCGGCAGCGCGCACGGCCTTGACGATGTCGAGGAAAGCGCGCACGTCGAAACTCTCAGGCACGCCCTTCCGCTTCAAAAGGCCTTTTTCGATGAGGACGGCATTGTCCATATGGAAGCCGTCCATAGGCAAGACCTCGGCGCTTTCGCCTCTGGCCTGCAGCGCCTTTGCGACATTCTCCGCCAGTGTCGACTTGCCGGCGCCGGGCGGCCCGGCAATCGCCACCAGAAACCGCCTGGTGTCGCCGGCGCGAGCAATGATCTCGCCGGCGACCGTCTCGAGAGAAATACTCATGCGGCGACGTTCTCCACCGGCGGCGCCTTGGCGCCGGTCATGAAGGCGACGGCATCGGACATGGTGTAATCCTTGGGATTGATGACGGTCAGGCGTCGTCCAAGGCGATGGATATGAATTCGGTCCGCCACCTCGAAAACGTGCGGCATATTGTGCGAGATCAGCACGATCGGCAAGCCGCGAGCGCGAACATCGAGGATGAGTTCGAGAACCTTACGGCTTTCCTTGACGCCGAGGGCGGCCGTCGGCTCGTCCATGATGACGACCTTGGACCCAAAGGCTGCGGCGCGTGCCACGGCCACGCCCTGACGCTGACCACCGGAGAGCGTTTCCACCGCCTGATTGATGTTCTGGATCGTCATAAGGCCGAGTTCGGAAAGCTTGTCGCGCGCGCGCTTTTCCATTGCCGGCCGGTCGAGCATGCGGAATACCGAGCCGAGAATACCGGGTTTACGCACTTCGCGGCCGAGGAACATATTGTCGGCGATGGAGAGCGCCGGCGACAAAGCGAGGTTCTGATAGACTGTCTCGATGCCGGCTTCGCGTGCTTCCATCGGAGAGCGGAAGTGAACGGCCTTGCCCTCGAGCTTGATTTCGCCTTCGTCGGGAATGACCGCACCGGAAATCGCCTTGATCAGCGAGGATTTCCCGGCACCGTTGTCGCCGATCACGGCGAGGATCTCGCCGGGATAGAGGTCGAAATCGGCATTATCGAGGGCGGTCACACGGCCATAACGCTTGACGAGACCGCGGGCAGTGAGAATGGGTTCGACGCTCGTGGTCATGCCGATACCTTTCTGATCCATTGATCGATCGCGACGGCGCCGATGATGAGAACGCCGGTCAGAAGCACCTTCCACTGCGGGTCGGCTCCAAGCATGTTGAGGCCCATCGAGACAACACCGACGATCATGGCGCCGAACAGCGTACCGAGGATCGAGCCGCGGCCGCCGAAGAGCGAGATACCGCCGATGACGGTTGCAGTGATTGCCTGAAGATTGAAATCGGTCACGGCGGAGGACGGCGACACCGAGCCGTTGCGGCCGATCGAGACCCAGGCGGCAAGAGCGGCAATCAATCCCGAAACGCCGTAGACCGCAAGGAGCACCTTCTTGGTCTGGATGCCGGCGAGTTTCGCCGCTTCCGGATCGTCGCCGACGGCATAGACATGCCTGCCCCAGGCGGTGTGATTGAGAACGTACCA
The DNA here is from genome assembly GCF_047445805.1 of Rhizobium sp. BR 314. Classification (NCBI taxonomy): domain Bacteria; kingdom Pseudomonadati; phylum Pseudomonadota; class Alphaproteobacteria; order Hyphomicrobiales; family Rhizobiaceae; genus Rhizobium; species Rhizobium sp. BR 314. The sequence goes on from NZ_JARWLA010000019.1 coordinate 77,479, forward strand.
GAGGCCGATGACCAGGAGTACCATGGCGATGACGCCAAGGGTGAGCACCGCGCCGCCGACACGGAAGCTGGTGGCGAAAAGATGCAGCAGAGGCGCCTTCTCATCGACGTCAGTGTCGCGGATGGTTTCATTGGCGGAATAGATGAAGTTCGTCGCCATGACGATATTCCACGTGCCGAGCGTCACGATGAAAGGCGGCAGCTTCATGTTGGCGACGAGGAAGCCGTTGAGCAATCCGCAGATGCCACCGACGATCAGGCCGGCGACAACGGCGATGGGTGTCGGCAGGCCGTAGGTCACGGCGACATTGCCCATAACAACCGAGGAGATGACCATGATGACGCCGATGGAGAGATCGATGCCGGCGGTCAGGATGACCAGCGTTTGTGCCGCGCCGAGAATACCGACGATGGCGATCTGCTGCAGGATGAGCGTCAGCGTGTAGGCGGAGAAGAACTTCCCGCCGATGGCGATGCCGAAGATCACGATCGCCATCACCAGGACGATCAACGGCACCGCCGCTGGCGTCGAGTGCAGAAAATGCTGCACGCGCTTCAGAAGAGAGACCCTATTATCCTCGAACGACGCGACCTTCTTGTCGCTGCCGTCGAGAACACGTTCGAATTCTTGTGCTCCGGACATTTTGTTCCTCCGCCACCGCGCCGGACGCGCGGAAACCGCCGGCTGTTGGAGCCGGCCAGGATCTGAACCCGACCGACATGACTGTTGCGATTGTCTGCTCCCTTTGTGAAGAGCCGCGCCAGCAGGCGCATGACGCGGCTCCCCAAGGGACTATATCACAAGCGTGAAGGGCTTAGCCCCAGCACTTTGCGAGGCCTTCCTTGGTGTCGATGGACTTCAGGCCGGGAACCGGCTTGTCCGTCACCAGGGAGACGCCGGTGTCGAAGAACGTCTTGCCTTCGGTCGGCTTCGGCTTTTCACCCGAGTCCGCGAACTTCTTGATCGCCTCGACGCCGAGAGCGGCCATCATCAGCGGATATTGCTGAGCCGTTGCACCAATGGTGCCATCCTTGACCGACTTCACACCCGGGCAACCACCGTCGATGGAGACGATGAGCACCTGTTTTTCGAGGCCGACGGCCTTCAGAGCCTGATAGGCGCCGCTTGCTGCCGGTTCGTTGATCGTGTGGATGACGTTGATGCCGGAGTCCTTCTGCAGAAGGTTTTCCATGGCCTTGCGGCCGCCTTCTTCATTGCCGTTGGTGACGTCATGGCCGACGATGCGCTTATCGGTTTCGTCACCGATCTTGTTCGGATCCTTCGGGTCGATGCCGAAGCCGATCATGAAGCCCTGGTCGCGCAGAACGTCGACGGACGGCTGTGACGGCGTCAGATCCAGGAAGCCGACCTTGGCGTCCTTGACCTTGTCGCCCAGCGTTTCCTTGGCCCACTGGCCGACGAGCTTACCGGCGAGCAGGTTGTCGGTTGCGAAGGTCGCGTCAGCCGCATTGGCCGGCTCCAGCGGCGTGTCGAGCGCGATGACCAGCAGGCCGGCGTCGCGTGCCTTCTTGACCGAAGGAACGATGCCCTTGGTGTCGGATGCAGTGATCAGGATGCCCTTGGCACCATCAGCAATGCAGCTCTCGATCGCCGCAACCTGGCTTTCGCTGTCGCCATCGATCTTGCCGGCATAGGACTTCAGCGTCACGCCGAGTTCCTTGGCCTTGGCGGTCGCGCCTTCCTTCATCTTGACGAAGAAGGGATTGGTATCGGTCTTGGTGATGAGGCAGGCGGATACGCCGGCGGCCTTGGCAGGGGCTGCGAAGGCGACGCCGAGCGCCAGAGCGGCGATCGCTGCGGAAATAACAGATTTCTTCATTCAATCCTCCCGATGTTTGAAAAGCCGGATCCCCCGGCAGTCACGGGCCGAAGCCCGGCGTAGAGATGCGAAATGCTTGTCAGATTGTTTCCGTTGGACCTCCTCCAAGGCCATGTTCGCATCCTCGACCCCTATATCTGAGCCTAAAGATTTCCAGCTGTCAATAAATAAATCGGATTGAATTATTAATTCGATGTGGCATTCTGGAAAAATATCAGGCATGGCCATGATGGAAGGAGCAGGCCCATGTCTCTCGTGCACGACCCGGAGGACACACCCACAACGCCAGCGATTCTCGACCCCAGCGGGGGCGCGAACCAACTTGGCGTGCGCGCCCATAACGAACGGCTCGTGCTGTCGCTCGTGCGCCGTCACAGCGCCTTGTCGAAGGCCGATATCGCTCGACGCAGCGGGCTGTCAGCGCAGACGGTCTCCGTCATCATGCGGGCGCTGGAGAAGGATGGGCTGCTGTCCCGCGATGCTCCGGTGCGCGGACGCGTCGGCCAGCCATCCATTCCGATGCGGCTCAATCCCGACGCCGTTCTCTCTTTCGGTGTGAAGATCGGGCGGCGCAGCGCCGATCTGGTGCTGATGGATTTCGTCGGCGGCATCCGGATGCAGCTGCATCAGACCTATCCCTACCCGCTGCCGCAGGACATCATCGCCTTCATCATTGCCGGCATCAAAGAGCTGGAGAGCAGGCTCAGCGAAGAGCAACGCGGCAAGATCGCCGGCATGGGGGTCGCAGCGCCGTTCGAACTGTGGAACTGGGCCGAGCAGGTGGGCGCCCCGCCGGGAGCCATGGATGTCTGGCGCGGATTTGACCTGCGGGCCGAAATCGCCGCGCGCGTTGCCCATCCTGTGTTCCTGCAGAACGACGCCACCAGCGCCTGCGGCGCAGAACTCGTCTTCGGCGTCGGCTCGCACTACCCCGATTTCGTCTATTTCTTCATCGGCTCGTTTATCGGCGGCGGCATCGTCCTCAATTCGTCAATCTTTGTCGGTCGGACGGGAACGGCCGGGGCGCTCGGCCCCCTGCCCGTGCGCGGCCGCAACGGCGAGAACCGCCAGCTTCTGGAGATTGCCTCGATCTTCGTGCTGGAGAATCTGTTGAGGGATCACGGCTTCGATCCGCGCCCCCTGTGGTACTCGGCGGATAACTGGGTCGATTTCGGCGAGCCGTTGGAAATCTGGATCCAGGACACGGCAAAGGCCCTGGCTCAGGCGATTGTCGCGGCCGCCTCGGTCATCGATTTCAGCGCTGCCGTCATCGATGGCGGTTTCCCCGACTGGGTGCGCGAGCGCGTGGTGCGGGCGACCATCAAGGCGGCGGCCGAACTCGATCTGCAGGGTGTCGTCATGCCCGAAATTGTCGAGGGTGCAGTGGGACCACAAGCCCGCGCCATCGGCGGCGCCAGTCTGCCGATCTTCGCGCGCTACCTGATCGACCAGAACGTTCTTTTCAAGGAGATAGAGCATGCTGAAGGGCATTGACCCGCTATTGAGCCCGGATTTGCTGGCGACCCTGCGCGCCATGGGCCATGGCGACGAAATCGCCCTCGTGGACGGCAATTATCCCGGTCTCGAACACGCACGTCGCCTCATCCGCCTCGACGGCCATGGCGTGATCCGCGTGCTCGATGCGGTACTCAGCGTGCTGCCGATCGACGACTTCGTGCCGCAGGCGATTTTCCGAGCGACGGTCCGCCAGGACCGGGATGCGGTCGATCCCGTTCACGCAGAGATGATCGAGTGCTGCGCCCGACACGTGCCCAACATCATGGTCGTGCCGCTGCTACCAGCGGAATTCTATGAGCGGGTGAAGCAGGCGCATGCGCTGATCCAGACCAGCGAGCCGCAGCTCTATGGCAATATCATTTTGCGCAAGGGCGTGATTTATCCGGAGGTGTAGACGGGACCGCACCGAAAAGCCCCTCATCCGGCCGTCGGCCACCTTCTCCCCTCTTGCGGGACGAAGGGGGTGGGCGCACCTGGGCCTTCTTTCCAGCCAATTGCTTAGACGAGAATGCGGAGTTAATCCCCTCTCCCCGCGTGCGGGGAGAGGGTTAGGTGAGGGGCAGAACTCGCCAGACGATAGGAGCCGATGGCCCAATCCCCTCAAATATCGCCGGCCGAAGGCCCCCAGACATCCGTCATGGCAAAGCCTTCCGCCATCGGGTCGAAGGGATCCAGCGCCACCTGACTGAGACCGAAGGTGAAACCGCGACCGGTGATCGTGGGAATGATGGCCGGCTTGCCGGCAACTTCGGTCTCCGCCTGCAGGCCGACTTCGAATTCGGAACCAATGATCGAGCGGGACTTGAAGACATCGCCGACCTTGGCCTTGCCGCGGGCATGCAGTGTCGCCAGATTGGCGGAATTGCCGGTGCCGCAGGGTGAGCGGTCTGCACGGCCGGGCCACATGGTCGTGCAGGTGCGGATGGCGCCATCGGAATCGATGTCGCGGAACATCACATAGGCAACGCCCGAGATCGCCGGAATTTCCGGATGAACCACCGTCATCGCCCGGTTGATCGCATCCTTGATGACCATGCCCGCCTGAACGAGGGCGGCCGCATTGGCCTTTTCGATCTTTAGGCCAATCTGGCCGACATCGACCAGACCATAGAAGATGCCGCCGTAGCAAAGGTCGAGCTTGATCTTGCCCCATTGCGGCGTGTCGAGCTCGACATCGAGCTCGTGAACGAAGGACGGCACCATAGTCAACCGCACCTTCTCACAACGGCCGTCGCGGCACGTCGCCGTGGCACGAACGAGGCCAGCTGCCGTATCGAGCGTGACGACCGTTTCCGGCTCCTTCATCTCGACGATACCAGATTCGAGCAGTGCCGTAGTCACGCAGATGGAATTCGAGCCGGAGCTTGCATGCGCCTGGTCGGGCTGCAGGATGATGAAACCGGCATCGGCGTCGGGATGCTTGGCCGGCAGCAGCAGGTTGACGGAGCCAATCGGCGCGCCGCGTGGCTCCAACACGAGGAAGCGACGCAGTTCCTGACCCTTCGGGTCGGTGTTCAGCCAATGCAGCTGCTCGGCGATGGTGTTGCCGGGGATCTTCGGCACGCCGCCGATGGCAACCTTACCGATTTCGCCTTCGCAATGGACATCCAGCAACTGGATCGTGCGCTTCCATCTCATCTCATCTACTCCAATCAAACCTGTCGCGTAATGTTGCCATCGACCAGCAAGACAAATGCCTTGTGTTGCGGGTCTCGACTCCTCGCGGCGGCAACGCGATGCCGGCCCGGTGCGGTATTGCTGCCGACCATCAGAACCGTACGCTTGTTTTCGCCCATGCCGAAGCCCGCCCGCAAAGTGTCGCCATGTCCGATATGGCGCGACTCTGTGATATATCAGTTTGAGCGGACTGGCTATCGGCTTTTGGAGAACGAATCCGATGCGCGATCGGAACTCTATTGCCGCAATGTCTCGCCGACATTGTTGCCCGTCGCCTCGACGCTATCGCCGAGAGAGCCGACCGTATTGCCCGCCGAGGCGCCGACACGGCGCCACTGCTCTCCGTAATTCTCACGCGTGCGAGGATCGAAGATAGCGATCGGGGCGCTGACGGCGGCGCCGGCAACGCTGCCGACGGTCTGCGCCGCGCCAAGCGCAACCGCACCGACGGCATCGCCGATGCCGACATCAGAATCGGTGATCGTCTGGCCGGCAATCAGCCGGGCACCGATGAGCTTCACCACTTCCGGGCTCTCGGCAAACTTGCCGTGGTTCAGACCATCGCCTGTCTTGAGCTTGGTGAGATCGAGCACCGTGATGCCCTGCTTTTCCAACTCGCTGCGATAGGGCTCGGCCGCCGGATCGATCTGGCCGAGACGGTCGACATTGCCGGAGATGCGACGCGACAGGGAAAGGGCCCGGTCGTCACGCGAGACGAACAGGGTGAAATGCGGCTTGTCCTTACCGAGCGCCGCGAACTGCCGCCCGAAGACGTCGACATCGAGATCGGGCGAAGCCAGGATAACGTTCTTGATCTTCGGCGTAACGCTGCCGTTGCGGATCGCCATCTGGCGGATAGATTCGACGGCGAGCCAACTCCCCATCGAGTGCGCCATGACCGTGATATCGCCGACAGCGGGATCGGCGGCGACCCGGCGGAGCAGCTCTTCGAGCGAGTCACGGGAATAGTTCGTGCTTTCCTTGTCATAGGCGTAGTCGAAGATGCTCGCCCGCGACGGCCAAGTGAAGACGATCGGTGCGACCTCGGCGTGGGAATCGTGCACGATCTGCGCAAAACGGTAGACAGCATCCTCATACCGATTGTTGAAGCCATGTACGAAGATCAGCACGCGCTTGTTTTTCGGCAATTCCGCATGCAGCCAGCCGCGGCCGTCCGCTTCGGTCGCGAGCGGCTTGACCGCAAGGGTGACGAAGTTCTTCAAGGGGTTGCCGGGCAAGCGGCTCGGCCATTGCACCTGGCCGACCTTACGGTTGGCTTCCGGCGGAATAGAGATGCTGACGGCGTCGATCTTCAGCCCCTGACCGCGTTCGCCCGAAAACAGGATCGCCGGATCCTTGTCCGGCAAGCGTGTTGTAGCGACCAGCAAATCGACCTTCGAGGTTCCAGGCACGTTTTCACTGACTGGCCGCATGACCCCGACGGGACGGCCGCAGGCCGCCAGCGACAGCGTCACGACAATGGCAACAGCTCGGAAAAAGACTCTTCCCCGTCGGCCCGAACTCGCCATACGCTGCATCATGCAACCTTTCTTTAACGCCTTACTACCGCGCCACTCTACGCATCGGCGTCCATGGCGCAAGCAAAGAGACCGATCCCAGGCCACATGAAACAACGCTAATTCGCACCAGCATTGCAAAGGCGCAACGCCATGGTCGAACGGAAAGCATGCGATACAGGAAGAAAGTGGGAGGTGCTGGATAAAAAAAGAGCCCGACGCGGGAGGAGGATGCGTCAGGCTCTTTGATCCGGATTGGCAACTGGGAGGAGGAGTGTTGCCAATCAATGAAGGCGCGCTGGGAGGAGGAGATGCGCTGCCTTCGAAGGGGTAGATATAACGCCCGGAGAGTCGTGAATAGACTATCTTTCGCAATGCAGCATTGCACCCAACGCATTGCTTTTACCCACCTATACTGAAAATTCCGCATAGCACCGGCAAACCAGGCCCGTCGCCGCCTATTTTAAAGCCGCTACGGACTGAAGATCGGAGATTCACATAAGCGTGATCGCCAGCCTTGGCTCGATCCCGCGTCGATACACGAAGCGGCGCAGATGTGCTCCGCGCCGCGCCTCCAGTTTGTTGCTTTAGCTCCGTCTGCCGGAGCGACGCGCTCTACGCCGCCTTGAAGGCTTTCTTTCCTTCGGCATCCAACGCCGCGAACTCCTCATCCGAAAGCACAATGTTGACGGCTGCCGTGTTTTCTTCGAGATGCTTGACCTTGCCCGTTCCGGGGATCGGGAGCATGACCGGGCTGCGCTTCAGCACCCAGGCAAGTGCGATCTGGCTCGGTGCGGCGCCATGCCTCTTGGCAATGGTGTCGAGAAGTGAACCTTCCTTGGCGAGATCGCCCGCAGCAAGCGGGAACCACGGAATGAAGCCGATGCCGTGCTTTTCGCAGTAGTCGAGCACATCTTCACTGGTGCGATCGACCAGATTGTAGCGGTTCTGTACGGTGACCACCTTGAAGTGCCTGGAAGCGGCCTCGATCTCGGCAACGGAGACTTCGCTCAAGCCCGCATGGCGGATGATGCCATCGTCGAGCAGCGACTTCACGGCATCAAACTGCTCGGCGGCCGGCACCTTGGAATCGATACGATGAAGCTGCCAGAGGTCGATCCGGTCGACACCGAGATTGCGCAAGCTCTTATGTGCCTGCTGGATAAGATATTCAGGACGACCCAACGGCACCCAGACATTCGGACCGGTTCGCGTCAGGCCACCTTTGGTGGCGACGACGAGATCCTTGCCATAGGGGTGAAGCGCTTCCTTGATCAGGCGCTCGGAAACGTCCGGACCATAGGAATCAGCCGTGTCGATGAAGTTGATGCCGAGCTGCGGCAGGCGCTTCAGGGTTCGGACGGCTTCGTCATGATCGTCCGGCTCACCCCATATGCCGGCACCGGTGATGCGCATGGCGCCGAAGCCAAGACGATGGACGGGAAGGTCGCCGCCGATCTTGAACTGACCGGACTTGGCTGCGTCGAAATCTGACATGGTTCTGTCCCTTTACTGATCTGAATATAGATGGAGTTCCCGGCGTCGAAGCGGCCGGGATTTGTCGAGAAAATCGAGCTGTTCGCGAAGGGGGGATTGAGGTCGCGACCACAGACTAGATGGGTCTGCTATCCGGCATATGCAATGCACGGCCGCTTGATGACCTGATCTTTTCGGCATGCCTCCATCGATGCAGCCGCAACGAGCGGTCGATCAGAGGCTTTTCCGGGGATCAATCGGCGGGCAAATGCTGCCGTGCCAGTACGCCAAGATCGGCAAGCGTGGTCCAAAGTTCGCGAAACATCTCAGGCGCGAACCGCTCCAGCGAAATCTCTTGCCGCCCGCCATTCCAACGCTCGCCGCCGATGCGAAGCATGCTGACGACGGCAGCGGCAAGCACGCTCAACCGAAACCGCTCCTCGTCACCACCGCGACTGCGGGCTTGCAGAGCATCCACGAGCTTTCTCTCAAGCTTTGAATATTTCAGCTGATCGCGCGCACGAAGCGCCGGCGTGTTGTGGATCAAGACCGCAATGGCAAGGTGCTGCGGATCGGAAATGGCGGCGTGCAGAGCCGCATTGATGGCCGCCTCGATGACTTCAGCGAGCGACGCCTCTGCCGGTTGGGCAGCGACAACTGCGATCAATGCATCCGAAAAGCCATCCTGCCAGGCGGCGACGACATCTTCCTTGCTCGGGAAATAGTCGAAGAAGCTGCGCTTGGAGACGTCAGCGGCCTCGGTGATATCTTCGATGGTGGTGCCGTCAAAGCCGCGTGCGAGGAAGAGTTTCAATGCCGTGGTTTCGATGCGCTCGCGGGTCCGGCGGCGCTTCCGTTCGCGCCGGCCTTCCCTCACCGCGCTATCGCTGCCAGGCAGATCCGCCATTCGTTTCCCCGCTATGCATTGGCTTCGGGCCGTCCCGTATCGGCCTTGCCGGCTTCCTGCGCAAATGCCCCGACGCCGACATTCCCCTCCGTGCTACGATATTTGGAGCCGCTAATCGAGAGCTCCATCGGATTCTGCCGCGATATCCTGTAGACGCCGGCGGGCGGAATGTTGCGAACGGTGCCGCCGATGCGGGTGCCCTTCAAGCCGAGACTTTCCAGAATCGTCCGCGGAATAGGACAGCGAGGACCATAAGTGAACTGATAGAAGGCCCCGCCGGGCTTCATCGATTCGAAGGCACCGCCGACAATGGCCGCAACCTTCGAAGGCGGCATGGACAAGAGCGGCAAGCCGCTGACGACGGCGCCGAAAGGGGCGTCATCGAAGAGGCCGCAATCGCCGAGCTGCGCCGCGTCCATCCGCACTACCCGCGCCTCCGGAAAGCGGCCGCGCAAACGAACCGCAAACTCCTCGCCGAACTCGACCAGCGTAAGGGCATTTTCCGGAATGCCGCGGGCGAGCAAGGCGTGGGTGAAAACACCCGTGCCAGGGCCAAGTTCGAGCACGGGACCGCCCAACGGATCGATCTCCTGCGTCATTAGCTTCGCCAGCCGTTCGCCCGAAGGCGCGACTGCCGCGACCCGCATGGGATCGCTGACCCAGGAGCGGAAAAACCGCACGAAATCGGCACATGATGTCTTTGTGGTCATTCCGCGAATCCAATCTCCGGCTGCGATTCGAATGAGTATGCGATGAGGACCGAGCAGCGTGGCATTTCAAAGGCGTGCCACGCCATTAGGCAGCCGAAAAGCGTTGATATGCAAGGGCTAACGCATGATTTTTCGATTGCATATTTTCACTAATTACAAACTTGCATTTAGTGCAATAAATTACCAACTACAATGGGTGATGCCAAATCTCTCGACAGGAGGTCGCCATGCCAGATTGGACAGTGAAAGACATTCCGCCGAAGACAGGTCGAATAGCCGTCATTACCGGACCCAATAGCGGCATCGGCTATGAGGCAGCCAAGGCCCTGACCGGGGCAGGCGCGAAAGTGATCATCGCCTCGCGCAACGAAAGAAGAGGCGCCGAGGCGATGGCGTCAATCCGGGCTGCAACACCCAATGCAGACATTGCGTTTGAGCCTCTCGACTTCGCCAGCCTCGATTCCGTCGCGCGCACGGCTGGGCGCATCGCCGCCGCCGTGCCGCGCATCGACCTCCTGATCAACAATGCCGGCGTCATGGCAATTCCCGATCGGCACGAGACCGAAGACGGCTTCGAAATGCAGATGGGGCAAATTATGTCGGCCATTTCGCCTGGACGATGCGGCTGCTGCCCAAGATCTTCCGCGCCGATGCGCCACGCGTCGTCACCGTCAGTAGCCTGGCGCATCGTAGCGGCAGGATCAATTTCGACGACCTGCAGTGGCGTCGGAACTACGGGCCTTGGCGCGCCTATTGCCAATCGAAGCTCGCGACGCTGCTGTTCGGTCTGGAACTCGACCGCATCGCGAGCGCCGAGGGCTGGAGATTGAAATGCGTTGCCGCCCACCCTGGCTATGCCGTCACGGCGTGCAGGGCGCAGGACCGCGCATGGGCCGCAACCGCCCCGGGCTTCTCGAGCGCTTCGGACAAGTGGTGGAGCCTCTCTTCTCGCAATGAGCCGCGGCAGGCGCACTGCCGACGCTCTTTGCTGCCAGCTCGCCGCAGGCGGAAGGCAGCGTCATGTATGGGCCGAAGGGCTTCTACGAGCTGAAGGGGCCGCCCGTCCAGGCATGGATTGCCCCACACGCTCACGACCAGGTCGTTTGGCGCAGACTTTGGGATATCTCGGAACAGTTGACCGGATTGACGCTGCCGCTACCCTCAGCAGCATAAAACAAGGCCCTCGCCGCGAATACGGAGAAGGCCACGCAACTCAGTTCAGACGCAGCTTACGGGCTCACGCACTGGCGGCGAGGACCGTTGGTCGGCTGATAGGTGTTATCGGAAGCGCGATAGGTCTTGTAGCGGCTGGCGCACCAGCGAACATGCGCACTGCCACGCGGCGGCTGCGCAACCGCCCCGCCAATGATTGCACCTGCAGTAAAGGCAGCCATCGGATACCACCAGCCGTCATTGTAACGGCGATAGCCCGGTCGGGCATGATTGTAGCCGCGATAGCCGTGCCAGTAGCCCGGCCGATGATGCGGGCGGTGGTGCGGACGATAATGGGGGCGAAGATGCCTGTTTTGATGGCGATACTGCGCAACGATGAGACCAGTGGGTTGACCGCCGCCTTGCGCAACCAGCGGCTGGACCATCGGCTGGATCGGTCCCGCAACGGCCGGATCGAAAGACGACATCGCCAGCAAGGCACTCAATGCGGTCACAGTTACCGTTGTCAGAAGTCGTTTCACAGCTCTTCTCCTCTCGAGTCGTACTACTGTTGAACGGCGCGTAATGATTGAAAATGTTTCATAATATTATCGCTTGCGCAAGTATGCATAGCAGGAATATAGATAGGAAGCCTACCTATTTAATTAAGGCAAGAAGCCCATGATCGACACTGACCGCCATCACGGGCTGGAAGAAGCCCATGCGCTTGCCGAAGCACTGCGCCCTGCCCTGCACCGCCTTTACCGGCAATTGCGCCGCGAAAGCGACGATCCAGGCTTGTCGCCGCTGCATGCCTTGCTGCTCGTCGCCGTCACGCGACAGCCAGGCATCGGTGTTGCCGAACTTGCCCGGATGGAAAAGCTGCGCGGCCCGACAATATCAGGGCATGTGAAGGCGATGGAGCGTGACGGTCTCATCATACGCTCGGCGCCCGACCCCAGCGATCGCCGGCGCAACGGCCTGATCGCAACCGAAAAGGGTCAGGAGCTCATAAAAAGTCTGAAGCAAAAACGAACGGACTGGCTCGCATCCGAACTGGTCAAACTGTCAGCAGACCAGCGCGCTGCCATTCGGGCAGCGATCGCACCGCTTGAGGAGATCGGCCAATGAGCGGAGAGCGTCAGCAAGCAGCGCCGCCGGCGACGCCTGCAGCGGGAGATCCACCCGACCGCCGCGAGATCCGCGCAGTCATTCTCGGCCTGATGATCGTGCTTGGCCTCGGCGCCATCGACCAAAGCATCGTCGCGACCGCCCTGCCCCGCATCGTCAGCGACCTTGGCGGCCTCACCCATCTCTCCTGGGTCGTCAGCGCCTATGTGCTCGCCTCCACCAGCACAATGCCGCTCTACGGCAAGCTCAGCGACCAATACGGCCGCAAGCCGATGATCTATGCGGCGATCCTGATCTTCCTGCTTGGCTCCGTCCTCAGCGGCATGGCGCAGACGCTGATGCAGCTGATCATCTTCAGGGCGATCCAGGGCATCGGCGCCGGCGGATTGATGCCGCTTGCGCAAATCATCATCGGCGATATCGTGCCGCCCGCTAGACGCGGGCGCAACCAGGGCTCGATCGCCGCAGTCTTCGCCGTCTGCAGCGTTGTCGGCCCGATCGCTGGCGGCATCATCACCGATCTTCTGTCCTGGCACTGGATCTTCTACGTCAACCTGCCGATTGGCGCCTTCGCCCTCGTCATGATCGGCCGCGCGCTCAAGCGGCCGCACCAGTCTCGGAGCCGCCGCATCGACTATCTCGGCGCCGTGCTGCTGACGGGTTGCACGACGAGCTTCCTGCTGGTGCTGGCACTCGGTGGCAATGAATGGGCCTGGAATTCGCCGGAGATTTTCGGCCTGTCCGCCGTCGCCCTGGTACTTTGCGGCCTCTTCATCCTTCACATCCGGCGCGAACCCGAACCGGTGCTGCCGCCGGACCTTTTCCGCAATCGGTTGTTCGTCGTCGCCTGCATCGTGCTGTCATTAACCTTCATGGGCATGCTCGGCGCGAGCCTGTTCTTTCCGTTGTTCTTCCAGATGGTCATGGGCGTCAGCGCTTCGCATTCCGGCCTGCTGACAGGGCCGCTGATGATCGGCGTCGTTATCTCCTCCATGGTCAACGGCCGCGTACTGCTGCATCGCTTCGGGCGATACAAGCCCGCACAGATCTGCGGCCTCTGCCTTGCGACGGTTGCCTTCGCGATCCTTTCCTGGGCCGCCGCCAGCAGCCAGGGTTTCTGGATCATCGAGCCCGCCGTCTTCGCTCTTGGTCTGGGGCTTGGGCTCGTTATGCCCACAATGACGATTGCGGTGCAGAACGCGCTGCCGTTTTCGCATCGCGGCGTCGGCACGGCGACACTCGCTTTCTTTCGCTCGCTTGGCGGCCTCATCGGCGTTACCGGCTCGGGAGCCATCCTGGCCTATCGCGTACAGAACGCCGGCGGACTGCTGGATGGCGTGCATGTGTCGTCACTCACCGAAGCCGGCATGAGGCAGCTCGCCACCGCCTCTCCGGAGGCGCATGCCGCCGCTATCGCACTTTACCGCCACGCCATCGCTATGACCTTCGCGACGGGAACGGCGATTGTGGCGCTGGCGCTGATTGTGCTGCTCTTCCTGCCGGAATTGCCATTAGCGACGGATCATCGGCAAGAAGCACCGCGACCCGGCTGAACCGACTCCCGTGGCGGTATAGCTTTTGTCCGCGCGTGAAAATCTGACCGACAGCTTGTCGGATCACGGCTCCGGCATTCGTCATATGGTGAAGGCCGGCAATCGGTCTGCTCGGACACCTCGATAGGAGACGTCATGACCCAATATCTGGTCGCCATCCACCATCCGGACGACTACGACCCATCCGTGATGGAGGACGAAGCGATGCACAGCGATATCGACAGACTCAATGACGAGATGAAGGCTGCCGGCATCAGGATTTTCGTCGGCGGCATGCACCCGGCAAGCGCCGCGACGTCGCTATGCCCTCAGCCCAATGGCGATGTGCTGGTGATGGATGGACCGTATCTCAAGACCAAGGAACATGTGGGCGGCTTCTGGGTACTGGAATGCGCTGACAAGGACGAAGCTCTGGTCTGGGGACGCAAGGCCGCGGCTGCCTGCCGCGCGCCGGTAGAAGTCCGCCAGTTTCACTGATTGCCGAGAAAGGTCGCGCCGATATGAGACCTGCAAAGCCGTACCGGCGGCACGCTTGAGCGACCACACCTGGCGCTCACGATCATCAGAAATCTGCAAAGAAAGAAATGGCGCACCCGAAGAGATTCGAACTCCTGACCCCCAGATTCGTAGTCTGGTGCTCTATCCAGCTGAGCTACGGGTGCGTGCCGAAACGGAAGAAACCGTTCGGTGTGGGCGGTTCTCTAAAGGGTCCCTTGAGGGAATGCAAGCGGATTTGTGAAAAAGATCGCCATTTTTGTTCAAGATAGTGACAAGCGTTTGAAAACAATCAGCTTTCTTGCAAGCTTTTGCTGCGGTAATCGTCGAGAGATACCGGGCGGTCGGGAATCTCGATGCGGAATTGCGTTCCCGCAACCGGTTTTTCCACCAACGCAATGGTGCCGCCATGGGCAAGAACCAGCTCGCGGGCGATTGCCAGGCCAAGGCCGGTGCCTCCAGAACGAGCGGAACCGCGAAATGCGGTGAAAAGATTCTCCCGCGCCTTCTGAGGCATGCCCGGGCCGGTGTCGTCGACGGTGATGCTGACGACGCTTCCTATCCGATGCGCCGACACAGTGATGCGCTTGACGCTCCCCGGCTCTGCATCGCTAAAGGCAATCAGCGCCTGATGGGCGTTGCGGCAGAGATTATGGATGACGCGGAACAGCTGTTCGCTATCGGCATCGACTTCAAGATCAGAATTGAGCTGCTCGACGAACTCGACGCCGCTTTCCGGGTCGATCGCCAGAATGTCCCGAACCTCGGCAATCAGCTCCACGAGATGAAGCTTGCGCCGGCGCGGCGCCGATTCGGACGTCTGGCCATAGGACAGCACCTCGGTCGTATAGCCGACGGCGCGATCGATGGTGCGCAGCAGCTTGGGTGCAAATCGCTTCACCATCGGGTCGTCGACATCGACAAGCCTGTCGGACATCAGCTGTGCGGCTGAGAGGATATTGCGCATGTCGTGGTTGATCTTCGAAACGGCAAGCCCGAGGGCGGCGAGGTTCTTCTGCTGCTTCAGCGTTTTCTGCAGCTGCGTCTGCATGGCGGCGAGATGGCGGCCCGCGACCGCAAGCTCATCGCGTCCCCGATCGGGCACGAGGATACGGCCGGGATCTTCGGGGTCGTCGGAATAGGCCTGCATGCTGTCGGTGAGACGGCGGATGGGGCGGATCATGATGCGGTTGATCGCAAAGAAGATCAGCGTAGCGGTGAAGAGCGAAATCAGGATGGAAACGAGGAAGACGCTGCGCGAATAGGCAAGCATGGCGTTGCGCAGGCGCGTGTCCTTCAGCACCACTTCGATGCCGGTGCCGGCATCGCCGCCAACGGGTCCGAAGACGCGAATGATGCGGTTACCACCGAAGATGAGCGTGTGAAGCGCATCCTTGATGGCCGTCAGCTGCGATACATCGCTCAGATCGTACATGTCGTCGACCGAGGCCGGCATTTCCGCTGTCGCCAGCAGACGCGAGGTGCCGTCCTTGCGCAGAACGATGGCCCGCGTGCCGGTGGCCATCAGTGTTTCCTTCTGCAGCGCGCGAGGCAATTCGGCGGTCTGCAGGCCGTCGATGGCGATGGCAGCAGCAGCAGCCGTGCTCAGCCGGTCTTCCAACCAGCGCAGCCGCATATTGGCGACGGAGGGCACGAAGATGAGAACCTCGGCCAAAGACATGAAAACGACCGTGAGAATGAGGAGCTTGCCCGAGAGGCCGCCAAAGATGCCGGTCGGCCTGCAAAGCCTGGCTAGGCCGACCTTGTCGGCCTTGCCCTCCCTTGCGACGTTTCCGCCCTGCTCACTGTCCATTTCAAATGTCCCGCTTCGCCGCAAAGCGACCTGATGGCGACTTGTCGAAATGGCATAATAGGCGATTGTGGGTTTTTTTCCAATCGAGTCGCGATCAAGGGACCCTATAGCGCCAACGGCAAGTGCGGCTGCGCCCGGCGCAACCGCGTCTCTCATCTATCGCAACGAGATCAGAATTCTTCCCAATTCTGCGCGGCGGCGGCCGTGGCGCGGCCAGCGCCGCCGCCGAAGGCCGTTGCGACCTTGTCGATCATCCGGCGCGCCGGCGATGGTGCCGGACGATGCGTTTCGGCGCGAGCCGCCATCGGAGCGGCAACATTGCCTCCATCGACCTTGAAGCGGGAGACCAGCCGTACGAGGCCATCAGCCTCGCCTGCCAGGCGGTGGGTCGCAGCAGAGGTCTCTTCGACCATGGCGGCATTGCGCTGCGTGACTTCGTCCATCTGGTTCACGGCATTGTTGACTTCCGACAGGCCGGTCGCCTGCTCGCGTGCAGCCGTCGCGATGGAGTGGATGTGATCGTTGATCTTCAGCACGCGCGCCTCGATGGTCGAGAGCGCCTCGCCGGTCGCCTGCACCAGCTTGACGCCGGCCTGCACCTCGCCACCGGATTTGCCGATCAGCGCCTTGATATCCTTGGCGGCCGTGGCGGAACGCTGGGCAAGCTCGCGCACTTCCTGAGCGACGACGGCAAAGCCCTTGCCCGCCTCACCGGCGCGCGCAGCCTCAACGCCAGCGTTGAGCGCCAGCAGGTTGGTCTGGAAGGCGATGTCGTCGATGACGCCGATGATCTGGCTGATTTCGCCCGACGCCTGCTCGATGCGGCCCATGGCATCAATCGCGTTGCGAACGACGGTGCCGGAACGGGCGGCATCGTCCTTGGCCTCGCCCACCATGACGCTCGCCTCGCGTGCCCGCTCGGTCGAATTCTGAACGACGGAAGTGATCTGATCGAGCGCTGCCGAGGTTTCCTCGAGCGCTGCCGCTTGCTGTTCGGTGCGCTTGGAGAGGTCGTCGCTGGCGTGACGCAGCTCGTTGGTGTTGGAGTTGATCGAGCCGGTGGTCTCGCGCACTTCGCGCATCGTGCTCTTCAACGTAGCAAGCGTCGCATTGACGTTCTGCTGCAGCTCCGCAAAGGCGCCCTGGAATTCACCCTTCATCGATTGGGTCAGATCGCCCTCGGCCAGGCTTGCGATGACGCGGCGGACTTCGCCGATGCCGACATCAACGCTGACAAGCAGCTCGTTCACATTGGTGGCGAAGCGATTGAGATTGGCGTCGCCGTAATCCTTGTCGATGCGGCGGCTGAAATCGCCGGCCGCTGCAGCCGAAACGGCGAGCGACATGCTGGACTGTAGTTCGTCGCTTCTGGCGCGCATCGCCATTTCTTCGGCATTCATGCGGCGCACGGCATTGCCGTTTTCCTTGAAGACGTCGACGGCGGCGGCCATCTCACCGATTTCGTCGCCGCGTCCCGCAAATGGCACTTCGATATCGAACTGGCCGTCGGCCACCTTCTTGATCGCGTCAGTGACCTTGCGGATCGGGCGGCTCAGGTGAACTGTACCGATATAGGCGCCTAGACCGACGCCGGCGCCGATGCCGACGACCATGATGCTGAGAACGACCCACAGGATGTTCTTGTGGAAGACGGCGATCTCGGCTTCCGCCTTTGCAAGTTCCGCCTTGTCGGCCTGAACGACGGCGTCGATCTCAGCTTGGAAGGCTTTGCGATTGGCGCGGTTGGCCTCGTTGTTGCCCTGCTTGCCGGCAGCGTCCGGACCCTCGGTCACACCAAGACGGGCGGTTTCCGTGCGAAAGCCGCGAAACTCCTGGGCGCGGGCCTGCAATTTGGCGAAGTCGGCTTTCTGCGCTTCCGGCACCAGGGGTGACCAGGAGGCCAGGACCTTGTCGATTTCGTCGAGATCGGACAGCAACCCATCGGCGAAGCTCTTGGAATCTTTGGCCGAAGCGGCCGCATAAATGCCGCGCGCCTCCATGACCACCGCGGTTACATAGCGGTTGAGATGCTCGCCCATATAGGCGCGGCTGGCAGTCTGCTCGTAACTCTGCAGTCTCTGGTCGTATTGACGCAAAGCATAAAGAGTGGTGGCGCCGATCAGCAGCGCCGCCCCAGTCATGACGAGTACAAGCAGATTTACTTTGCCGCGTATTTTCAAGATATCCCCCCAAAGGCCGGCAGCATCGCCAGAAATGGACGAGTTTTGCCAGTAGGATCCAGATATCGGCCAAATTCATTAATGTTATCTTGCTGCAATTTTAGTCAAAATGCGTGGATCAATACTTGTTCCTTCGTCGTATTTCAGCAGTTACGAATATTGTTGTGGCGCGCCGTCAATCGACCCTACGCCGCCGGGATCCTGCGTCAACAGGCGGGAATCCCGGATTTCAAGGAATCTGCGCCGGTATAATTGACTTTAGGGGTCCTGATCCTTATAAGCCCGCGCACGTTCGGTCATGGAGCCTGTATTTGCGGGCCAAGTCCGTTCGTCATAATCAACAACGCTCCTTGCTATTGAAGCAAAGCTCAAGAAGGGCCGCACTCCGCGGTGTTTAAATAAATGAAGCGTACCTATCAACCATCCAAGCTTGTCCGCAAGCGTCGTCACGGCTTCCGTGCCCGTATGGCTACCAAGGGCGGCCGTGCGGTTCTTTCCGCTCGCCGTAACCGCGGCCGCAAGCGTCTTTCGGCCTAACGGCCGAAGTGCCCGATGATCCAGGATGGCGGGCAAATTGACGAATGAACGACCCAGAAGGACTGTCGGGCGGCTGAAAAGCCGGCCGCAGTTTCTTGCAGTCCGTGAAGGCGAGAAGCGCAAGGGCGGCTTCTTTCTCCTAGAGATGCTGGACCGCAAGCTTGCCGACGCCGAACCCCGCGTTGGTTTTACCGTTACCAAAAAACATGGCAACGCAGTGGAGCGCAATCGCATGCGGCGCAGGCTGAAAGAAGCCGTGCGTCTTCATGCCGGGTTTGCAATGCAGCCCGGACACGACTATGTGGTTGTCGCGCGGCGCGATGTGCTGACCGCACCTTTCGAAAAACTGGCAAGCGAACTCGTAAGCCGCATCGAAAACAGGCCGAAACATCGGCGGTCGGAAACGGACCGCTCCAGGAAAGTATGATGGAAAACAACCGCAATTACTTCATAGCAATTGCACTGTCCGTGCTGATTGTTCTCGGCTGGCAGTTTTTCTATATGAACCCGCGCCTCGAGGCGCAGCGCCAGGCCGAGCAGGCCGCCAAGCAGCATCAGCAGACCCAGCAGGCTCAGACGACACAGTCTCCGGCCGCAGGGACCGCAGTGAACGGTGCGCTGCCGGCGAACGGCCAGACGACGTCGACGGTCCTTACCCGCGAACAGTCGGTCGAAAAGACTGCAGCCTCGCGCGTTGTCATCGATACGCCCGCGCTTGCCGGTTCCATCAACCTGGAAGGCGCTCGCCTCGATGACCTGCGTCTGAAGAGCTATCACGAGACCGTCGACAAGAGCAGCCCGATCATCACGCTGTTCAGCCCTGCCGACACCAAGGACGGCTACTTCACCGAACTCGGCTATGTCGGCAACGACGCGACCGGCGCGGTTCCCGGTCCTTCGACCGTGTGGAAGCTCGCAGGCGGCGACAAGCTGACGGACAAGACGCCGGTCACGCTGTCCTATACCAACGACAAGGGCGTCACCTTCTCGCGCACGATCTCCGTCGACGATCGCTATATGTTCACGATCACCGACAAGATCGCCAACAGCAGCCAGGCTCCGGTTTCTCTGTCGAGCTATGGCCGCGTTACGCGCTACAACAAGCCTGAGACGCCCTCCGCATACGTTCTGCACGAAGGCTTCATCGGCGTTATCGGCGATGACGGCCTGATCGAGACCAAATATGCTTCGACCGAGAAGGAAGCCACGACACCGGCAAAGTCGACCGGCGGCTGGCTCGGCATGACCGACAAGTACTGGGCCGCAACCGTCGTGCCGCCGCAGTCGACGGCCTATGACGCCCGCTTCTCGCATTTCGCCGACGGCACGCCGCGTTATCAGGCCGATTACAAGCAGGATGCGATCACGGTCGCTCCCAGCCAGTCGATCGAGCTGAAAAATCTCGTCTTCGCCGGCGCCAAGGAAGTTCCGGTCATCGATCGCTATGAAACCAGCTATTCGATCCCGCGCTTCGACCGCCTGATCGACTGGGGCTGGTTCTATTTCATCACCAAGCCGATGTTCAAGCTGATGGATTTCTTCTTCCGCTTCTTCGGCAATTTCGGCGTCGCCATCCTCTGCACGACCATCGTCGTCAAGGCGCTCTTCTTCCCGCTCGCCAGCCGGCAATATGCCTCCATGGCGAACATGAAGCGCATGCAGCCGAAGATGGAAGAGCTGAAGGCGAAGTTCGGCGACGACCGCATGGGCCTGCAGCAGGCGACCATGCAGCTCTACAAGGAAGAGAAGATCAATCCGATCGCGGGCTGCTGGCCTGTGCTCCTGCAGATCCCGATCTTCTTCTCGCTCTACAAGGTGATCTACATCACCATCGAGATGCGTCACGCGGCGTTCTTCGGCTGGATTCAGGATCTTTCCGCTCCGGATCCCACCTCGATCGTCAATCTCTTCGGCCTGCTGCCCTTTGCGGCTCCGACCTTCCTGCATCTCGGCGTCTGGCCGCTGATCATGGGCGTTACCATGTTCTTCCAGATGCGGATGAACCCGACGCCGCCGGACCCAACCCAGGCGATGATCTTCAACTGGATGCCGCTGGTATTCATGTTCATGCTGGCAAGCTTCCCGGCCGGCCTCGTGATCTATTGGGCCTGGAACAACACTCTCTCGGTGATCCAGCAGTCGATCATCATGAAGCGTCATGGCGTGAAGGTGGAGCTCTTCGACAATCTGAAGGGTCTCTTCAAACGAAAACCGGCGCCATCGAAATAAATGCAAAAGCCCCGCTTCGGCGGGGCTTTTCTTTTTCGCAACCGGCTTGCTGTCGAGATGAGGCGCAGGTTCGCGACAGCGCTTGGGATGCTGACCTGCTCAGAGATGCCGACGGAAGAAGGCCAGCACCTCACCATCGAACGATTTGTGAAACGAGATCCTGTCGAACTCCTCCTGATCCGTGCAGATCTCCGGCTGCAATGCGGTCAAGGCAGGCGGACATGGCGCCAGGAAAACAAAATGTGCTGAGGCCGACACGACATGGAAGTCGGGCTTTTCAGGCAGATTGGCGGCCAGTGCCGCGACGCTCTCAGGCAGCACCCCATCACCGCCATGCTCGGAACTCCAGAGCTGAATGGGCGCGGCGACGGACTTCAAGCTCTTCTTGTCCGTAAAGAAGCTCAACGGGTCGGCAAGCACGAGCGCCTTTATGCGCCCGTCGCGGGCAAGCGGTTCGGCCGGCATTTCATTGCGGCGAATTTCACCACAGATGGGAGCAGGTTCAGGACAAGACACCGTGGGATCGCGAAAGTCAGGCATTGCTCCGGCAAGCACGAGACCGGTATAGCCGCCTCGCGAGAAGCCGAAGAAACCGATGCGATCGGGATCGACCTTTGCGGCGCCGTACCATTTGCCGAGGATGAAATCGAGCAGGCGCTTAACGTCCGCCGGTCGCTGGAACATGATCGAAATATCGCCCGCCCGGCTGAGATCGGAGAAGTTGTCGCCGGGATGGTTCAACGCGACCACCAGAAAACCCGCATCTGCCAGCATCTCTGCTGTATCGTGATGATTGAGAGAGCCGCCGCCATGTCCATGCGACACGATCACCAACGGCAGTTTCTCGCCCACGATCGGGCAGTCGCGCACCGCAGGCAGCGCAACTGGTCCCAGTTGCACCTCGCCAGGCGGTGTCGCGCAGGGCGACCAGACGAAACCGCTCAAAGCCGGGCCACCGTCACTGGCGGGCACGTTGATCGACGCCAGGCCCGCGGCTTGAGCCGATACTGAGGCTAAGGCGAAGACGATGAGAAACCCGATTTTCGAAAAGCGCATTTTTCTTCTCCGGACATGATGATGAAAGTCAAAAGAACAAGCATCGGCGAACCGTCTCACGGCCTTCCGTTCGCTCGGGACTGAGATGTCAGCGATAGAGAGTGGCTAGGCGACGCCGACGGTGCGGATGGGGATCAGCAGATCGGTGGTGATTTCATGCTCCATCACCTTGGTCGGATGATTGAGATAGAGCTCGATGACCGGGCGATCATCTGGCTCGAAGCCGCTTTGCGGCAACCAGCTGCCGAACAGTGTTTGGAAGGTCGAGGAAATGAGCGCATAGGGTCCGACGAGCCGGTAGCAGGCATAACGGCCACCCGGCACCTCGTATCGCTCGAGCCCTTCCGTCACCTCACTATCGGCCGGAAGCACCACTCCCGCAAAATAACGAAACCCTTCATCCTGCTCTGGATCGCCGGAACCGATGCCGATCCGCGTCAGATCGCTCCAAACCAGTCCTCGCTCCGATAATTTCAGCGCAAGACGGCGGTAGGTGTGCGGGATCGTCTGAGCCGGGCCTTCATGCGACAGGCCGAGTACTGTGACATGCGGCCGATCGCCAACCATGACCGATGGCAGATTTGCCGCAATCGACTGCTGCTGCATCTGAAACTCCGTCGGGCTGAGGCCCGTCAAGCTGCGAAAGGCGCGTGCGAAACTCTGTGAGCTATCGTAGCCGGCCTCCAGCGCCGCCTCCGTGATCGAGACCGGGTTTGCAACCAGCTGATATGCCGCCTGAGCAAGCCGCACGCGCCGGATCGTGGCCGCAACGCTTTCACCCGTCATCGCCCGGTAGAGCCGATGAAAGTGAAACGGTGAGAAATGGGCAACCGCGGCCAGACTTTCGATGGAATGCGGCGCCGAAGGATCAAGCATGATCGCTTCGATGACCCTTGCGATGCGGCGGCGATAGCTATGTTCCGTTGCAGTCTTCATGACGTCGAGCCTTAGCACGGCTTTCGCGGCCGTGCGGTGCAGCAATTGCGGATTTTGGATCGAATTCGGCAAGCATCGTCGTGCCGACTGGATTTCGTTCGGCGATCAAAACTTGACTTTCGCGGATAAAACCCCGAAGCCAATGCACTCATTCAAGCAAAAGACCGAGAGCATGGCCGACCAGACGACAAAAGACGACAAGCCGCTTTTCGGGCGCCCGTGGATCTTCATCCGCGGCGTGCCGTCGATGAAGTTCCTGCCGCCGGAAGGGCCGTTCGAAGTGGCCTTCGCCGGACGCTCGAATGTCGGCAAGTCGTCGCTGATCAATGCGCTGGTCGGACATAAGGGCCTGGCGCGCACCTCGAATACGCCGGGGCGCACCCAGGAGCTCAACTATTTCGTTCCAGACGGCTTTTCCGGCGAAGGCGGCGACCTGCCGCCGATGGCACTGGTCGACATGCCCGGCTACGGCTATGCAGAAGCGCCGAAGGATCAGGTCGATGCCTGGACGAAGCTGGTGTTCGACTATCTGCGCGGGCGCACGACGCTGAAGCGCGTCTACGTGCTGATCGACAGCCGCCACGGCATCAAGAAGAACGATGCGGAGGTTCTGGACCTACTCGACAAGGCCGCCGTGTCCTATCAGATCGTGCTCACCAAGACCGACAAGATCAAGGAAGCGGGCCTGCCGAAACTGCTCGCCGACACAGCGGAGAAAATCCGCAAGCGCCCGGCCGCCTATCCCGGCATTCTCGCCACTTCCTCGGAAAAGGGCGCCGGCCTTCAGGAACTGCGCGAGGCCATTGGGCTCACGGTCGGCATCGACGTCTGAACAATTCATTCGAATCCATGCGATGAGGCCGCCGCTCTATGCCGCTTGGCGAGAGCGGCGGCCGTGTTGCCGCGGAGGATCACGTCTTCGGCAACAACACCTTGTCGACGACATGGATCACGCCGTTCGACTGCTTGACGTCGGCGATGGTGACGTGAGCGGTGCCGCCGGCCTCATCGATCAACGTCAGCTTGCCGCCTTTTTCCATGGCCTTGATGGTGCAGCCGCCGACTGTTTTCAAATCGTACTCGCCACCCTTGCTCATCGCCCATTTCTTGAGAGCGGCGGCCATATCGTCACCGGCGACGACATGGCAAGTCAGCACCTTGACCAGCGTTGCCTTGTTCTCCGGCTTCAGCAGGTTGTCGACCGTGCCCGGAGGCAGCTGCTTGAAGGCTTCATTGGTCGGCGCGAAGACGGTGAAGGGGCCTTTGCCTTCGAGCGTGTCCACAAGCCCTGCTGCCTTCACGGCAGCGACCAGCGTCGTGTGGTCTTTTGAATTCACGGCATTCTGAATGATATTCTTGCTTGCGTACATCGCCGCCCCGCCCACCATGGGGTCCTTGGCGTAGGCCAGGCTCGCTCCGGCCGAAACCATTGCTGCCAACGCGCCGATGCGAATCACGGTCTTGATCATGACTTGTCCTCTTCCTCTTTTTGCCCCGATCAGTCGGGGTCAAAGGAAGGTACGCAGGCGTATGGAGAAGAGTTTCAGCCGATGACGTTTTCTGAAGAGGAATTCGTCAGGGCACTTGGATCGTGCCGGAGGCAACCACGTTGCCTGTTGGCTTGCCTGTCGGCGAGCCCCCGAAAGGCTCGACGCTGATGGCGATGATGGCGCCTTCGGTCAATTTGCTGTGAAGCTCCGGCGGCAGGCTGATCTCGCCCTCACCGGTCTGCGGCAGGATACCCAGAGCCTCGGCGGGATCGCTGCCGCGAATCAGCCAGAGTTCCAGCGACTTCTCATCCGGCTTGCCGGCAGCGACCGGCGTCACTTTCAAGCGGCCATTGGCGACATCGTAATTGGCAAGAAGATTGACGGCGCTGTTCTGGCCGGAAAGGGATGCGGTGAGCTGCTTGCCGGGGGCGGGACGGAGACTCGCTTCATTCGTGATAGCAAAGACCAGAACACCGGCCGCCAGAAACAGCGAACCGAAGGCGACCGAGCGCCAGAGTACGAGCGACTTCCAAAGATGGGCGCCAAGCGCGGCTTCCCCAAAAATCCGCTTTTCGATCTTCGGAAACACCGCTTTCGCGGGCGTTGCCGATTCGTATTCCTCGTTGAATTCCGAGAGATTCTGCTCCCAGCGGCTGACGATGGCCGCGAACTGGCGGTCGCTGCGCATGCGTCTCTCGACCTTCTGCCGATCCTCCAGCGAGAGCACGCCAAGCACGTATTCTCCGGCCAGGACTTCGTCGCGGGAGCGGCCTCCCTTGCTTTGATCGGGCGTACTCATCGGTCCATGCACTCTCTTAGTCTGATCAGGCTCCGGCGCAGCCAGGTGCGCATGGTATTCAAAGGTACCGAGTGTTGATCGGCGAGTTCCTGGTAGCTCAAACCCTCGACATAGGCGCTGCGAACAGCCCGGGCGCGATCAGCTTCCAACTCTTCCATGCACCTGTCAATCCGCCTGCCTTCTCCCTTCGCGATTGCTTGCTCTTCCGGGTCTGGTTCTGTATCGGCGAGATCGTATGCGCTGTCGAATTCGTCGGCAACAGGCTTACGGGCACGAACGAAATCGATGGATCGATTGCGCGCAATCGCCGCCAGCCAGGGCATAGCCGACCCCTGGGAAGGGGCAAACTGCTCGGCACGCTGCCATATCCTGACGTAGACTTCCTGCAAGACCTCTTCCGCGTCTGTTCTATTGCCTATGATACGCAGGCAAACACCATAGAGTTTCGGGCTGGTGCGTTTGTAGAGCGCCGCGAAGGCCTTTTGGTCGCGCATGGCGACATGGCCGATCAGCGCTTCCGTCTCCTCGC
Organism: Rhizobium sp. BR 314; assembly: GCF_047445805.1. Classification (NCBI taxonomy): domain Bacteria; kingdom Pseudomonadati; phylum Pseudomonadota; class Alphaproteobacteria; order Hyphomicrobiales; family Rhizobiaceae; genus Rhizobium; species Rhizobium sp. BR 314. The sequence goes on from NZ_JARWLA010000019.1 coordinate 103,024, forward strand.
TCGCCGCCATCCAACACCCCACTCAGACGCCTGGCCCAACATTAAGACAAAAGTGCGCCCAGGCAACCTCGCCGACGCGATCAATTTTGACAGCGCTATTGTGACACAGCATCAACTTATGCCGACATCATTATTCCCTCTGTCAAAAACTTGAGATAAAAGGCCGCGAACATTTTCGAAGGGTGCACCATGTCCGAAGCCCACAGCGAACTTCAAGCCAGCCTACTCGCGCAGGCGCTGCCCTACATGCAGCGTTACGAAAACAAAACCATCGTTGTGAAATACGGTGGTCACGCCATGGGCAACGTCGAGCTCGGCAAGGCATTTGCAGCCGACATCGCCCTGTTAAAGCAATCGGGTGTCAACCCGATCGTCGTCCACGGCGGCGGCCCGCAGATCGGCGCCATGCTGACGAAGATGGGCATCGAGTCGAAGTTCGAAGGCGGGTTGCGCGTCACCGACGCCAAGACGGTCGAGATCGTCGAAATGGTGCTTGCCGGTTCGATCAACAAGGAAATCGTCGCGCTGATCAACCAGACCGGCGAATGGGCGATCGGCCTTTGCGGCAAGGACGGCAACATGGTCTTCGCCGAAAAGGCGCACAAAACCATCAAGGATCCGGATTCCAACATCGAGCGCGTGCTCGATCTCGGCTTCGTCGGCGAAGTGGTCGAAGTCGACCGCACGCTGCTCGACCTGCTTGCCAAGTCGGAGATGATCCCCGTCATCGCTCCGGTCGCTCCAGGCCGCGACGGCGCCACCTACAACATCAACGCCGATACCTTTGCCGGTGCGATCGCCGGTGCGCTCAGCGCCACGCGCCTGCTGTTCCTTACAGACGTTCCGGGTGTCCTCGACAAGCAGGGCCAGCTGATCAAGGAATTGTCCGTCGCCCAGGCACATGCCCTGATCGCTGACGGCACGATTTCCGGCGGCATGATCCCGAAGGTCGAGACCTGCATCGACGCCATCAAGGCCGGTGTTCAGGGCGTCGTCATCCTCAACGGCAAGACGGCTCACTCGGTACTGCTCGAAATCTTCACCGAGCGCGGCGCCGGCACGCTGATCGTTCCTTAGGGACAATGCGCCCTCCCCGAGCGGGGTAAGGGCGTATCTTTTCATTGCCCGATGCGATGCGCTCAACCGAAATCGGTTGAGCGGGTCAGATCTTCCCAGACAGCGATCTCCTCGCTGAAGACGGCGAGCTTCTCCCGCACCAAATTCAGCGCGTCGGTCCCGAGCAGCAGATGGACGGGCGGGTTTTTGGACGCGACCAGCGCCAATATGGCGGCAGCTGCCTTATGCGGGTCGCCGGCCTGATTGCCGCTCTTTTGCTCGCGTGCCTTCCGGATCGGATCGAACAGCTCATCGTAGTCGGCGATGCTGCGGCCGGAGCGCACCATGGAGCGCCCAGCCCAATCGGTGCGGAACGATCCGGGCGCGACAGCGGTCACGTCGATGCCGAAGCCCTTCACCTCTTTCGCCAACACCTCGCTGATGCCCTCCAGCGCGAATTTGCTGCCGCAGTAATAGGCAATGCCGGGCATGGTGATGAAACCGCCCATCGAAGTGATATTGATGATGTGCCCGACACCACGGCGGCGCATGAAGGGCAATACCGCCTTGATCATGGCGACGGCTCCGAAGACATTGACATCGAACTGGCGCCGCATCTCGTCGAGCGGCGATTCCTCCAGTGTGCCCTCATGGCCGTAACCGGCATTGTTTATGAGCACGTCGATCGGTCCAATCTCCGCCTCGATGCCGGCGACCGCGGGCTCGATCGCGCCGAAATCGGTGACATCGAGCAACACGGCCTTGGCCCGCTCCGGAGAGATCGCTTCGAATCGCGCCTTGCCATCCGCATCGCGAACCGTGCCGGCAACGCAATGGCCAGCGACAAGCGCCGCCTCGGCGAAGGCTCGACCGAAACCGGAACTGACGCCGGTGATCAGGAATAACTTGCTGTCTTTCGAACTCATGGGGTCTCCTTGCTTGTTGGCGTGCCCACGCTCGATAGTGGTCGCACTTCGCCTAGGTGGAGACGGCATGACTGCCAGTCCAATATATTGCTGTGGCTTTGTTCATATTTTAAAGATATGCCACCGCTGACCTGGAGAGCTATGAATGGAACTGCGCCACCTCAAATATTTTCTAGCCGTCGCCGAGGAGCTGAATTTCACGCGGGCGGCGCGACGGGTAGGTATCGGTCAACCGCCGCTCAGCAATCAGATCCGCGATCTGGAGGAGGAAATCGGCGCACCGCTGTTTCGCCGCCTGCCGCATGGAGTCGAACTGACCCAGGCGGGCGAGGTCTTTCTAACTGAAGCGCAGGTGATCGTGGCAAGGGCCGAGCAAGCCAAAGGACTGGCGTTGAAGGCGGCGCGCGGCGAACTCGGGCGACTACGGATCGGGTTCACCGGTTCGGCGGCCTTCAGTCCGATCGTACCGTCATCCGTACGCAGCTTTCGCCGCGCCTATCCGGAAATTGACCTGACGTTGGAGGAGGCACACACGACCCGATTGCTGGAACGGCTTGAGGCGGAGGAATTGGATGCGGCCTTCATTCGGCCGGGCGACACCGACCCGCCCGCTTTCCGGTCACACGCACTTGCCGACGAAGCCATGATGATCGCCCTGCCCTCGGGCCATCCGCTGGCAGCGAAGGAAAGCCTGCCTCTCTCTGCCCTGTCCGAAGAAATCTTCGTGCTGTTTCCGCGCGCTGCCGGCCCGAGCTTGTTCGACGGGATCATCGCCGCCTGCCGACAAGCGGGCTTTGAACCGATCCTCGGACAGATCGCACCGCAGATCACGTCGATCGCCAATCTGATTGCCGTGGAACTCGGCGTTTCGCTGGTACCGGCGGCAATTGCTCAAATCCGAGTTCCGGGCGTTGCCTATGTTCCCATCTCGGACAATGGACCGATCGCACGGCTGACACTCGCGACACGTCGCGACGAACGCTCGGCCGCTGTGCAGAATTTCATTGCACGCGCTCTGGCAACCAAGGTCGTGCTTGCGTGATCAGTCTTGCCGATAGACCGCCTCGGCTTCGCTCTTCAGCATTCCCATGATGGAGCGATAAGGCGCAGCGCCATAGCTGATGCGGCTGACACCCAGATCAGCCATGGTCTGGTTATCCGGCGTCGTCGGCCGGACCATGATGTTGACCGGCAGGGGGGAACGCTCGCAGAGAGCTCCGATCAATTCCGGATCGACAAGACCCGGCGCGAAGAAGCCGCTGGCTCCCGCCTCCGCAAAAGCATCGGCGCGCTTGAAGGCATCGTCGAGCAGGATCTGATGGTGGGCCGTATCGCTTTCCTGAAGGAAAAGATCAGTGCGGGCGTTAATGAACAAGGGAAGTTCGCGCCGATCAGCCATCTCCCTGATAGCGCGAATGCGGGCGACCTGAGCCTCGATCGGATGAACGCCGTGCCCGCCGATGACCTGGTCCTCGAAATTGATGCCGATGGCGCCATGATCGACGATCTTTTCGACATTGGTGGCGACTTCCTCGGGTTCGACGGCATATCCGCCCTCGAAATCGACCGACAGAGGCAAGTGGCTCGTCACCGAAATCAGCTTGGCAGTGACCGCCAGCAGCGAGAGCGGAATAGCCTGCCCGTCCCCGAAGCCGTTGGCCGCAGCAACTGCCCAGCTGCCCGTGGCCAGCGCTTTCGCACCCGCCTCCGTAACCGCCTTGGCCGAACCGGCATCCCAAATATTGAAAAGGATCAGCGGCTCGCCCTTCTTGTGCAGCCGCGCAAACTCCTGCGCCTTTTCCACCTGACTCATCGCATCCCCTTCCGAAAAGCCCGGCCGGGCAATTTCCTCTCCATCACCCGAAAGGGCTCAAGCCCTCCCTCACCAGCAAATAGAGCAAAACCCCGGAAATCAATGGTGGAATCATAGCCGGCATTGGATCAACCGGCAATGTCCGCAAGGCCTATATGCGGCAGCATGAATATTTTTCCTTTTCCTTGGCCGAGGCGGCGTGTCATAACCGCGACCATGAGCCAGCCAAAAACGCTATCTGAGCCGTCAGATTTCTCAGACATCCGCGATTGGGTGTTCGATCTCGACAACACTCTCTATCCGCATCATGTCGATCTCTTCGCGCAGATCGACTTGAACATGACCGCCTATGTCTCGGCCCTGCTGCAGATGGAGCGGGAAGATGCGCGCAAGCTGCAGAAACAATATTATCTTGAGCATGGCACGACCCTGCAGGGGCTGATGATCCATCACGGCATCGACCCCATTGATTTTCTCGAGCGGGCACATGCGATCGACTATTCGGCACTGACGCCGCAGCCCGAGCTGGCCGCCGCCATCAAGGCGCTGCCGGGGCGCAAATTCATCTTCACCAACGGCAGCGTGAAGCATGCCGAGACAACCGCCGGCGCGCTGGGCATTCTCGACAATTTCGACGGCATCTTCGATATAGTCGCTGCCGATTACGTGCCGAAACCCGCTGGCAGCACCTATGACAAGTTCATGAGTCTCAATCGTGTCGACACCAAGAAGGCGGCGATGTTCGAGGACCTGCCGCGCAACCTCACCGTGCCTAAGGCGCTCGGTATGAAGACGGTGCTGCTCGTGCCTCAAAACATCGAGGCGACCAATGTCGAATGGTGGGAGCGCACGACCGGCGAAGACGACCACATCGACTATGTGACCGACGACCTCACGGCCTTCCTCAAAGCGCTGATCTAACCATTCATAAGGCTGGGGTTACGAAAGTTTCATCAGCGTTACAGAGGTTTAATTGGTCGTTTTTGACGGCCGGCCGTATCGTTTGACCATTCCTCGACACGAAAGGAAAAACGATGAACGGGAAACAAATTCTTCTTGCAGGGCTTTCCGCAGCCCTTCTGGTGGGCGGTGCCGCTCAGGCTAGCTTCGCTGCCCAAGGCGATGAAGCAAGAGGCGGTCATCACGGCAGGCACTGGCATGGCCCCCGCTTTTCACCGGAAATCGTCTATGTGCGCATGCTGAAACAATTCGGCCAACCCGGCGACACCAAGGTCACGCGGGATGAGGTCAAAGCCGGCGTCGACAAGCTCTTCGACCAGATCGACACCAACCACGATGGCCAGATTACGCCCGGCGAACTGCGCGCCTATCGCCAGGAACGCTTCAAGGAATGGAAGGCCGAACGCGCCAAGGCCGACGGCAACGATCAGGCCAAGACCGATCAAACCAAGCCGGATCAGGCAAACGGCGACCAGGCGGATGCCGGCAACAAGGACAACGACGGCGGACGGCATCACCACCGGCCGCGCGGCCGCTTTATGCACGAAGCAGGCATGATGCGCGGTTTGATGATGTTCCACCGCGTCGACAAGGATGAAAACGGCCAGATCAGCAAGCAGGAGGCCGAAGATGCGGCCAACAAGCTCTTCGACCGAATGGACCGCAACCATGACGGTGTGATCTCGCTGGACGATATGCCGAACCGGCCGCTGCTGTAGGCCGACTGATCTCTAGCGATCCGGAATGAATGCCATCGCATTTCACGGCTCGCGCTTTGACCGAAATGTCATAGCAAAAGCCCGCCCTCGCTCATGCGACGGCGGGCCTTTCGTTTTCAATGGCCGTTTTCGTTGTGGCCGTTGTCGTGCTCGTAGAAATCCGCGACGATCTTCCAGGCTTCTTCCGCGGTATCGACGAAGCTGATTAGGTTGACGTCGTCGGGGGCGATGGTGCCGAATTCGGCAAGCGCATCGAAATTGATGATGCTGCGCCAGAATTTTTCGCCGAAGAGAATGAGCGGCAGGCGCTCCATCCGGCCGGTCTGGATGAGCGTCAGGCATTCGAACAGCTCGTCCATCGTGCCGAAGCCGCCCGGGAACACCGCGATCGCCTTGGCGCGCACCATGAAATGCATCTTGCGGATCGCGAAATAGTGGAAATTGAAACTCAGTTCCGGCGTCACGTAGACATTCGGCGCCTGCTCGTGCGGCAGGACGATGTTGAGGCCGATCGAAGGGGCGCCCTCTTCGGCTGCGCCGCGATTGCCGGCTTCCATCACGCCCGGGCCGCCGCCGGTGACGACGACATATTCATGGAAATCGAAGCCAGCCGAATAGCGGGAGCAAAGCCGCGCGAACTTGCGCGCCTCTTCGTAATAGACCGATGCGGCCTCGAGATTGGCGCGCTGCACGTCGTTGCGCGCGGCCCAGGCATTGGTGCCGGGTGCAGGGATACGGGCGCCGCCGAACATCACGACGGTCGACTTGATGCCCTTCTCGGTCAAAGACATCTCGGTCTTCAGCAATTCCAGCTGCAGACGGATCGGCCGCAACTCCTCGCGACACAGAAAATCCTCATCGGCATAGGCAAGCCGGTAGGAGGGCGACATCGACTGTGGCGTGCGCGGCACGGATTCTGCGCGCTTCTTGTCCGCCGAGCTCGTCTTCAAGGGGTCCCATACCCCATCCTTGCGCCGCAGCCTGCCGTTCTTCGACTTGCTCATCTATTCATGCCTTTCGAATCGATCGTGACGAGCCATTCTCGCGCGAAGGCGCGAATAGCCAAGCTCTTGCATATGCCCCTACAACGCCTTGATTCCAAGCTCAATCGGCGCCGAAAAGACATTCCATTTTCAGGCTCCATGCTATAGGACCAATCGACCATATCCGGAGCCGCTGCCGGAAAACACGATAGGCACTGACGTTTTAAGGAATTCCCATGAGCGCTAACGATCTCGCCTCCCTCGAAAAGTCCATCGAGGCTGCCTTCGACAATCGCGACAATGTGAACACCGCGACGCGCGGCGAAGTCCGCGACGCCGTCGAGACAGCACTCAACCTCCTCGATAGCGGCAAGGTTCGCGTCGCCGAGCGCGGTGCAGACGGCAACTGGACCGTCAATCAGTGGCTCAAGAAAGCGGTTCTGCTCTCCTTCCGCCTTAACGACATGAAGGTCGTCGAAGGCGGCCCGGGCAATGCCACCTGGTGGGACAAGGTTCCCTCAAAGTTTGAAGGCTGGGGCGAGAATCGCTTCCGCGAAGCCGGCTTCCGTGCCGTGCCGAACGCAGTCGTGCGTCACTCCGCCTATATCGCTCCAAACGCCATCCTGATGCCGTCCTTCGTCAATCTCGGCGCCTATGTCGGTGAAGGTACCATGGTCGACACCTGGGCAACCGTCGGCTCCTGCGCGCAGATCGGCAAGCATGTTCATCTCTCCGGCGGCGTCGGCATCGGCGGCGTTCTGGAGCCGATGCAGGCAGGCCCGACGATCATTGAAGATAATTGCTTCATCGGCGCCCGCTCGGAAGTCGTCGAAGGCTGCATCGTCCGCGAAGGTTCGGTGCTCGGTATGGGCGTCTTCATCGGCAAGTCCACCAAGATCGTCGATCGTGCTACCGGCGAGATCACCTATGGCGAAGTTCCGCCTTACTCGGTGGTCGTCGCCGGCTCGCTGCCGAGCAGTAACACCATGGCAAACGGCCAACCGGCCCCGAGCCTCTATTGCGCCGTCATCGTCAAGCGCGTTGATGAAAAGACCCGCTCGAAGACCGGCATCAACGAGCTGCTGCGCGACTGATCTTGAAACTTTTGGAAGCGCGGTTGCCACATCGCGCTTCCCTTATGCTTGCCGGGTAAGCATGCCTGTGCGATTGCTGGAATCGCAGCAAAGAATTTCGGCTCGTCGTCGACCCTTTGCCATCGCTTTGCCATTTCCCGCCGGATAAATTGTCCCCGATGACCGTTACCGATCCCGTCACCAATCTGCAGACCCTCATTCGCTGTGCTTCCGTCACGCCTGCCGAAGGCGGGGCGCTGACCGCACTTGCTGACATGCTGTCGCCGCTCGGCTTCAAGGTCGACCGCATGACGGCGACCGAACCGGGAACGCCCGATATCGAAAACCTCTATGCACGCCTCGGCACGGACGGGCCGCATCTGATGTTTGCCGGGCATACGGATGTCGTCCCGGTCGGTGATGCCGCCTCCTGGAGCCATCCGCCCTTTGCCGCCGACATCGCAGACGGAGAGCTTTTCGGCCGCGGCGCTGTCGACATGAAGGGCGGTATCGCCTGCTTCGTGGCCGCCGTGGCGCGTCATATCGAAAAGCACGGCAAGCCCGCCGGCTCGATTTCCTTTTTGATAACAGGCGATGAAGAAGGGCCGGCGATCAACGGCACGGTCAAGCTGCTGCAATGGGCCGCCGAACGCGGCGAGACCTGGGATGCATCGCTCGTCGGCGAACCGACCAATCCGGACCGGCTGGGCGACATGATCAAGATCGGCCGCCGAGGCTCGATCTCCGGTTTCATTACGGTTCACGGCGTTCAGGGCCATGCGGCCTATCCGCACCTTGCCGACAATCCGGTGCGCAGCATCGTCAAGCTGACCGAGGCGCTGCTCGACCCGCCCTTCGATGCCGGCACCGATAATTTCCAGCCGTCCAACCTCGAAGTGACGACGATCGATGTCGGCAACGCCGCGACCAACGTTATCCCCGCCAGGGCGACCGCTGCTTTCAACATCCGTTTCAACGACACCTGGACGGCCGAGGCGCTGAAGGCCGCGATTGTCGCCCGTCTCGACGCGGCAGCCGCCGATGAAACGCTGCGGCCCGGGCGGGCGCCGGCAAAGTACGACATTACCTGGTCGGAACGGCCCAGCCACGTCTTCCTGACTCGCAACAATGCGCTGATCGCCTCGCTCTCTTCCGCCATCGAAAACACAACAGGTCAAAGGCCTGTGCTTTCGACGACGGGAGGCACCTCGGACGCCCGCTTCATCAAGGACTATTGCCCGGTCGTGGAATTCGGCCTGGTCGGCAAGACCATGCATATGGTGGACGAACGCGTCGCAGTCTCGGATCTCGAAACGCTGACCGAGATCTACCAGACCTTCATCAAGCGCTGGTTCGAGAATGCCGACCTTTAAGGAAGTCCAATACTACCTGTCCGGCCTATGGCTGCTGATCCGCATGGATGCGCGCGGCTTTCAGTATCTCGACATATCGGACCGCGGCATGCTGCGGTCCTTCTGGGCCATTCTCTGGTGCCTGCCGCCGATCGGCATTTCCTGGCTCTGGTGGCGACAGGCCTACCTAATTGCCATGCCGCCCGAAACGGCGACGGGCCTTGCTTTCTTCCTGCGGCTGGCGCTGGTCGAAGCTGCAAACTGGGTGATCCCGCTCGTTCTCGCGGGCCTGCTGCTGCTCATCTTCCGGTTCGGCGACAAGTTTGCGCCGATCGTGGTCACGGTGAACTGGCTTGGGGTACCGACGTCCTATCTGAACGCACTGCTCATTGCGCTGATCGCCTTCGTCCCCGGCTCCAGCGGGCTGGTGGCGCTGCTATGGCTGGTGTTGATGATGGCGATCATCTTCTCGATGGCGCGCATCCTCAGGATGATCTGCGGTGCTCATCCGCTCTTCATCGGTGCGCTGACGCTGGTGCTGATGATCCCCAGCATGCTACTGACGGACTTCCTGCAGCGCTTCCTCGGCGTCTATCCACCGGGTTGAGGCCGGCGCCTATCGCGCCATCACTTCGCCGCCTTCTTTCGTGAACGGACCGATATCCGGATTCGGCAGGATATCCAGTACGAGCTCAGAGGGACGGCAGAGGCGCACGCCCTTCTCGGTCACCACGATCGGACGATTGATCAGGATCGGGTGTTCGATCATCCGGTCGAGCAGTTGATCGTCGGTGAGATATGGATTGCCGAGGCCGAGTTCGTCATAGGGCGTTCCCTTTTGCCGAAGCAGATCGCGAACCGGAAGGCCCGTGGCAGCTATCAGCTCCACCAGTTCTTCACGACTGGGCGGCATCTTCAGGTATTCAACGACGACAGGTTCCTCGCCGGACTGGCGGATCATCGCCAACGTATTGCGCGAGGTGCCGCAGACAGGATTATGATAGATCTTCACCGTCATCGGCATTCTCTCCTTCGCCGCCGGCAGCACCGGCGCCGTCGCGATAGTCCACCTGCATGAAATAGAGCCCGTCCGGCGGGGCGACGGGGCCGCAGGCCTTGCGATCCCGAGCCTCCAGTGCCGCACGCACATCGTCGGGCGTCCACTTGCCTTCGCCTGCGAGCTTCAGCGTGCCGGCGAAGGAGCGGATCTGATTGTGCAGGAAGCTCTGCGCCGTGGCGCGGATCTCGATCAACTCGCCACTGCGCGTCACATCCAGCCGGTCGAGCGTGCGCACCGGGCTGTTTGCCTGGCAATGGGCCGAGCGGAAAGTGGTGAAATCGTGCCGGCCGACAAGGGTCTGCGCGGCGGCATGCATGACCTCATGATCCATATCCTTCGGCACCCACCACGCGCGCCCGGCTTCCAATGCCAGAGGCGCCCGGCGGGTGATGATGCGATAGAGGTAATGGCGGCGAATGGCCGAAAAGCGCGCGTCGAAGCTCGCATCGACCTCTTCGATATCGAGAATGGCAACACGATCGCCGGCCATCCGCAAATGGGCGTTGAGCGCGTTGCGCAGCGTGTAGATCTTCCATTCCTTGGAAAGATCGGCATGCATCACCTGTCCCATGGCATGCACACCGGAATCCGTGCGTCCCGCGCCGCGGATCGAGACCGTTTCGCCGGTCAAAGACCGGATAGCGCCCTCGATCGCCCCCTGCACGGAAGGACCGTTCTCCTGGCGCTGCCAGCCGACATAGGGAATGCCGTCATATTCGACGGTCATTTTGTAACGCGGCATCAGGCTTGCTCCGAGGCAAGCAGGGTGCCTGGCGCAATCGGCGTACCGCGCAGGAAATCGGCGGCCGCCAAGGGCTTGCCGCCCGCCTTCTGCAGCTTGGTGAGCCTAACAGCGGCAGTGGCACAGGCAATGATGAGATCGTCCGTCAGCACTTTGCCGGGCTCTCCATTGCCTTCGGACAGTTCCGAGCCCAGCACCTTGATGCGCTCTGGCCGACCGGCAATTTCGGCTTCGAACCAGGCACCTGGGAAAGGCGACAAGCCGCGAATGTGATTATGGACATCGGCCGCCGGCTTGCCGAAATCGATGCGGGTCTCGGCCTTGTCGATCTTGGCGGCATAAAGAACGCCTTCGGACGGCTGAGTCGTCAGCGGCAGCTCATCATGCTCCAGCTTGTTCATCGCCTCGGCCATGGCTTTCGCGCCCAGGAGCATCAGCCTGTCGTGGAGTTCGCCTGCAGTCATGGTGTCGCCGATCTCGACTTCGCGTGTGAGCGCAACCGGGCCGGTATCGAGCCCCTTATCCATCTTCATGACCATCATGCCGGTCTTGGCGTCACCAGCCATAATCGCCCGCTGGATAGGGGCCGCACCGCGCCAACGCGGCAGCATCGAGGCATGGCCGTTGTAGCAACCAAGGCGCGTGCCTGACAGAATCGCCTCCGGCAGCAGCAGGCCGTAAGCCACGACGACAGCGACATCCGCATCCAGATCGCGAAAACGCTGGCGCTCGTCCGGATCCTTGAAGTTGACTGGAGTGAAAACAGGCAGGCCCAGCAACTCGGCCGCCTGATGAACCGGCGACTTCTGCAGATCAAGCCCGCGCCGGCCACCTGGGCGCGGCGGCTGCGTATAGACCGCACGAACCTTATGCCCGGCATCGATCAAGGACCGCAATGTCGGTACGGAGAATTCGGGCGTTCCCATGAAAATGATGTTGAGCGACATGCGATCCATCCGGCTTAAAGTATGAAGATTCGAGCGACCGGATTCCGGCGGCCTTTGCGCCATCGGGGTCAAACGCTAGCCGTCATCGGACAGGTCAGGCGCGGTGATCGATCGTTCCGGTCTCCGCATCGTAGCGAACAAAGGCCGCAGCACCAAATGAAGCGGCCTTTGCCAGGAAATGCCTCAGAGAGCCTTGGCCTTGGCGGCCTTGGTGAACTTCTTGATCACCATCTCGCGCTTCAGGCGCGAAATATGGTCGATGAACAGCACGCCGTTCAGGTGGTCGATCTCGTGCTGCACGCAGGTCGCCAGCAGGCCGTCAGCCTCGGTGAGCTGCTCCTTGCCGTTGCGGTCCAGATGCTTGACGGTGACGCGCGCCGGGCGCTCCACTTCGGCATAGTAATCCGGAATGGAAAGGCAGCCTTCCTCGTAGACCGAACGCTCGTCGGACGAAGCGACGATTTCCGGATTGATAAACACGAGCGGCTTCTTCTCTTCGCCTTCGCGCGCAACATCGATGACCAGGAGACGGCGGGGAACGCCGATCTGGATCGCCGCAAGGCCGATGCCGGGCGCATCATACATGGTTTCCAGCATATCGTCGGCGAGACGCTGAATTTCAGTATCGATCTGCTCGACAGGCTTTGAAGCCTGACGGAGCAGCGGATCGGGCAAAATGATGAGTGGCTTGATCGTCATGACGTCTCCCATAACGCATCTTGCGGTGCGATGGAATCGCCAAGATGGTGGTGGTGTTGTGTTTTTTCGTCGACGGCGATCTAGGCACTCGCAGGCCGTCTCGAAATTTTGTTCACGGTTTGATCTGGATATTCGCCACGATTTTGTTATGGTGCGAAGAAGACTTCCACGAGCGCGCCAGGTTTCATGTCCTTCATCCTCTTCGGCCAAGCCATTTCCACGGTCCAGCTTCTGACCGGCCTCGTCATTCTGCTTGCTATCGCGGTGATCGTCCTCTTCGTCCGCAGCAAGGCACGAGCGGAAGACGATGCGCTCGACGCTGAGCACACGATGGCCGCGCTGCTGCGGTCGCAGGCGGAGATGCAGGGACGGCTCGCCGCCATGGCCGAAGTCTTCGGCTCGAGGCAGGCCGAGCTAAATCAGGCCATCGGCCAGCGGCTGGACGGCATGTCACAGCGCGTAACCGCGACAATCGGCGAGCAGACGCGCTCGACGCATGAAAACCTGCGCCGCCTGCAGGAGAGGCTTGCCGTCATCGATGCCGCACAGACGAATATCCAGACGCTGGCGAAGGATGTCGTCGGCCTGCAGGCTATTCTGTCCAACAAGCAGACGCGCGGCGCCTTCGGCCAGGCCCGCATGGAAACTATCATCGCCGATGGGCTGCCAATGGGTGCCTATGCGTTTCAGGCGACGCTATCGAACGGCTCGCGGCCGGATTGCACCATTCGCATGCCGAACGGTTCGCCGCCGCTTGTCATCGATGCCAAGTTTCCGCTGGAAGCCTGGAACGCCATTCGCGCTGCGGCAAGCCCCGAGCATGGCAAGATCGCCGCTCAGCAGTTTCGCCGGGATCTGGAACTGCATATCCGCGACATCTCAGAGAAGTATCTCATCCCGAGCGAAACGCAGGACACGGCCTTCCTCTTCGTGCCGTCCGAGTCGATCTTTGCCGAGATCCACGAGAATTTCGAGGCGATCGTGCAAAAGGCGCAACGTGCCCGCATCGTCATCGTCTCGCCCTCCCTGCTAATGCTGTCAATCCAGGTCATCCAGGCAGTGCTGAAGGACCAGCGCATGCGCGAGCAGGCTCACGTCATCCAGAGCGAAGTGGCGCATTTGATGGACGATCTCTCGCGGCTCGACGAGCGGGTGCGCAAGCTGCAGGGCCATTTCGCCATGGCACAAAAGGATGTCGACATGATCGTCACCTCGGCCGACAAGCTTGCGAGACGCGGCGAGCGGATCGAGGCGCTGGAATTCGAGGCCGCGAAAGAGCCTGCCAAGACGCGACCGGAGGAAAGATCCAAGCCGGTCGACAACCGCACGAGCCAACTCAAGTTGAGGGTGGTTGACGAAGACTGATCGCTTCGGCAGTGTCGCGCCCAATCGATGCACGATCCTAAAAGAGATAAGATGGCCTCCAGGCAGGATCGGGCAGGACAGAACCCAGGGCAGGATATCGCATGATCACTATCTTCGGCTCCATCAATATGGACCTTATCGCCACCACGGATCGCTTGCCGAAGCCGGGAGAAACCGTCGCCGGTAACGGCTTTGCCACGGCAGCCGGTGGTAAGGGTGCCAATCAGGCGCTTGCCGCGCGCCGTGCAGGTGCAACGGTGCAGCTCAGCGGCGCGGTCGGCAATGACAGCTTTGCGGAACCGGCACTTGCTCTGCTCGACGCTGCCGGTACCGATCTTTCGACCGTCAAGCACGTCTC